>JAOTVL010000171.1 GCA_029863525.1 Gemmatimonadota bacterium | reverse complement strand
AGTCGCCAGACAGTCGCGACCGACGTCGAGGAGCGCGGGCCGTACGCCCTCCGGTACCGCGGCGACCCGATCGGACGGGGGGCGATCACCAAAGACGGACTCAAGAGCGAGATCCCCAAGGCACGATCGTCGGACCTGCGCAGGATCAGGGCTCGGCCCACCCCCAAGACGGCGGGCTGATCGTCGAGGAGCCGGGCTCGAGCCCGCCTGGTCGGTGAGTCAGCGCACGGGCCTGCCCGCGGTCGCGAGCCATGCCACGAAGCGCTCGTCGGCAGGTGCGAGCGCCATCGTGAGAAGCTCCTCGAGGGTGAACCATCCGACGTCGGTGTGCTCGATCGCCCGCGGCTCGCCTTCGATCTGCGCTCCGTGGAAGAAGATGACGAACGGCGGAGCCGTGTCCGCGATCTCGTGCATCAGCGCCCCGACCTCCGTCACCGCTACATCGAGCTCTTCGGCGAGCTCCCTACGCGTCGCTTCCAGCGCGGATTCGCCATCATCCACCTTGCCCCCGGGGAACTCCCACAGGTCTCCGTGGCGCTTGTCGACCGGTCGACGCCCCAGTAGGTAGCGGCCGTCCCGTTCGACTACGGCCGCGACGACGGCGACCCGCGCCGTGCTCACTGGAGCCCGATCGCGATCGCCAACGCGATGGAGACGCAGCCCAGCAGCACGAGCGCGAGGTAGAGCGGAACGGTGAATCTCATCCAGCGCTCGTAGCGCACCCCCGCCGCGGCCAGGATCGCCATGAGCGCGCCGTTGGTCGGGGTCACCAGGTCGCATAGGCCCGCGCCGTACTGATACGCGAGTACGATCACCTGCCTGGAGAGCCCGAGCAGGTCGGCGAGCGGAACGAGGATCGGCATGGTGAGCACCGCCTGTCCGCTCACGCTCGGCACCGGCACGTGGAGCAGCGCTTGGCCGACGACCATACCCAACGCGGACGCGAGCCGAGGGAGGTTTTCGAGCGGCGCGAACATCCCGTTCACGATCGTGTCGATGATGAGGCCCTCTTCGAGCACCGTCGAGATCGCGCGAGCAAAACCGATGAGCAGCGCGGCGTACGCCATCTCCCGAAATCCCTTGGCGTAGGCGAGGGCGGTTCCGTTCACGCCCATGCGCGAGACGAAGCCTACCAGCACGCCCATGATGAAGAAGGCGGCCGACATCTGATCGAAGTCCCAGCCCCATTCGCGGAGTCCGACGACCATGATCACGAAGGTGGCGCCGACCATGGCGAGCACGAGCCGGTCGCGCCCGGTCATGGCGTCGCCGAGGTCGCCCTCGAGAGCGGTCGAAGGGGCGGGGACACGGTTCGCAGCCGCGTACCGCATCGTCGCACCGACCCAGATCACGAGCGCGAGCACGAGGAAGACGATGCGGAAGAGGCTACCGGAGAGCGGCTCGACTTGCGCCGCCTGCTGCGCGATCTGGACCTGGAACGGGTTGATCGGGCTGAACGCCGATCCCACGAACGCCGCCCCGGCGCTCATGGCGACGGCGACCATGGGGGTGAAGCCCATTCGGGACACCAGGATGATCAGGACCGGGATCAGCGGAATGATCTCTTCCTGCATGTTCTGGACGACGCCGCCCATGGCGAAGAACGCGGACACCACCGGAACCACCAGCAGATCTCGACCCTTCAAGGCCCGGATCAGCGACGGGATCGCCCTGCGGAGAGTTCCGGTCTCGTCGACGACCGTGAAGGCGCCGCCGATCAGGAACACCAAGAAGATGACGCTGCCAGCATCGGCCATGCCCTTTGGCAGGGCGACCATCGCCTCGAAGAGATTGACCGGATCGGGATCCACCGACTCGTACGTCCCGGGCACGACGAGCGTCCGGCCCGTGACGGGGTCGTCGCGCCGGTCGAACTCGCCCGCGGGCAGGACGTAGCTGGCCGCCGCGGCGAGCAGCACGCATCCGGTCAGGAGCGCGAGCGGGTGGGGCAAACGGAGGCTGGTCGTGTGACTCATGCGCGGCCTGGCCGAGGGTCGTGTTCTTGAGCGCGAGCGATCGGGCCGGCCGACCGCTCGGGCGCGGAGCTTGGGGCGGGTCGCTGCGCGGCGCCAGGGCCGCCGTCACTGGCCGGGGGGCACCACCGCCGCCTCGGTATACACGAGGTCGCCCAGAGGGGAGTTGTCGCCGTTGCCCGAGTTGGCGGCCACGTGAAAGGCCACCGCCCGGCTCGATCGGGGTGCCGTCCAACGAACCGACCAGCTCGACCCGCTCGGGTCGTGCGTGATCGAACCCACCCGCGAATGGTGCATGTAGGAGGTCCCCGCGCTGTCGCTGCGCGCCGTGCGCGCGTCGACGGCATGAAGCCCGCCCGCGTCGACGCCGTCTTCTTCGAAGCGAGCCGAGAGCTGGAACCCCGCCACGGCCGTCTCGTCCGCCGCCAACACAACGGTCAGGAGGTAGGTCACGCCAGGCTCGAACGCATGGGGGAGGCCCTCGATGCGAACACTCCCCCCGAAGGCGTTCTCGTCGCTCCCCACGTGGCAGGTGACGCAGCTCGCCTCTCCGAATCCGCCGGTGAACCCGGCCGGAGGCGCCTCCGCCATGGGTGGGCTCTTCGCCGTGGGCCGAGCCACGGCCGAGGGCGGCGCGGATGAGGCGGCCGCCGTCACCAGCGCGAAGGTGACGGCGGCTCCGCAGGCGAACGTCTGCGGACGACGGCTACCGAGGCGGCCCCGACGGATCAATGGCTGGTGGCCCGCCTTCTAGGCGGGAGCTTCGCGACACCGATGGTGTTGGTGTCGGCGCCGAACCAGACCGCATTCGTCTCCGCGTGGAAGTACATGTGGCGCAGCGTCCCGCCGCCGCTGGGCACCTCGGTGGTGCTGAAGATCCGGTTGGTCATCGGGTCGAAGCCGATGAATCGGTTCGGGTCGGGCCCCGTCTCCACCACCCACAGCCGGTCGGTGTCGTCGGCGAGCATCGCATACGGCCGCGCACCCTCACCCCCGGGCAGCGCGAACTCCGTGACATCGCCCGTTTCCGGGTCCAGGCGACCCAGCGTGCCGCGGGTCCAGTCGCCGTACCACACGATGTCGTCGGAGGTAATGGCGATCCGACGGGGCAGCGCGTCGTCCCAGGGAAGCTCGAAGGTCTCGAGCTCGAACGTCTCGGGATCGACGGTCGCGATGTGGTTGCTGTTGAACAGAGCCACCCAGGGGCGGTCACCGGAGTCCAGCACGATGCCATACGGCCGACTCGAGTTCCCACGGCGGCCACCGTCGACCTCGAGCGCCTCGACCAGGCGGATCTCGCCCGTCTCGGTCCAGAACTTCCCGATGAAGTTGCCACCTTGGACGGTGAACCAGATGTCACCCTCCGAGTCGAAGATCAGTGTGTGTGGGTCGCGAGCCCGCTCGTCAGGCATCATGTACTTGGTGATGTCACCGGTCGCGGGGTCGAGCCGACCGATGTGACTCGCGGTGTTGCCCGCGTACCAGACGATCCCATCCGGGTCCACCAGGAGGTTGTGCGGCCGGACCCCGTCGGTGTCGTACTTGGTGAACTCCTCGGTTTCCGGGTCGAAGACGGCGATATATGCCCCGGCCTGCCCCACGAACCAGACGCGACCGTCGGGTGCCACCATCGGATCGCGGGGGCGGGAATCCTCATACGGTACGACCCACTCCTGAAGCTCCGGATCACCGTCGGCCTGCGCCTGCACGGAAGCCGGAACGAGGAGGGAAAGCGTCGCGGCGACCACCGCGAATCGGACGACTTGCGAGCCCATGATCGATCTCCTGATCGGGGGTCCAACCAGTTCGGCCTCGTGGCCGAACCCATTAATCTGAGGCCTGACGCGACTCGGCGCACTACCCGGCCGGCCCCGACGGAGCAGGCTCCCGCGACCGCCCTACCGAGCGGGATCGCGTTGCTCTCGCGGTTCTAGAGTAGCCCGAATAGCTTCGGCCGTGTCGTAGGTCCGTCCGTCGAGGGAGTAGCCGTGCAAGACGCCAGCCCGTGGAGCCGCCGTGGATTTCTCCGCCAGTCGGCTTCGTGTGCCGCCCATGTCGGTCTCATGTCCGCCCTGGCGCCCGTCTGGGCGAAGGGACTTCGGGCGTCGCAGGAGCAGTATCCCGTCGTCTCTCGAGAGCCGTGGGGTCGGATCGAGCGCATCGCCGAGGGAATCTGGGCGTTGGTCTCCGACCCGATGCAAGACCGAACCACGCTCTGCAACGGAGGGATCATCGCGGGGCGCAGCGGCGTCGTCCTCATCGAGGCGTTCGGATCGGAGGCGGGGTTCGAGTGGATGGCTTCGGAGGCACGGCGGCTGGCGGGCCGGAGTCCGACACACGTGGTGGTGACCCACTACCACGGCGACCATACGGCCGGCCTCGGCGCCGTGGCCGACCTCGGCGCCGAGGTCCTCGCCACGCCGGTCACGCGTGACCTCACGCGTGGAAACAACCAGGTGCCGAACCCGATCCTCAATTTGGCGACGCCGCTCGACACGATTCGACCCACCGAGATCGATCTTGGGGATCGTTCCCTGATCATCGTGCCGCGGCGGGGCCACACGGACTCCGACGTCACGATCGAGGTCACCGACCCGACGGTCGTCTTCTGCGGGGACCTGGTGTGGAACGAGATGTTTCCCAACTACGTCGACGCCACGCCGTCGAGGCTCACGCAGGCGGTCACGCTCATGCGGGCAAGCGCGGCTCAGACGTACGTGCCCGGTCACGGCCCCCTTGCCGACATCGTTGCGCTCGACCGCTATCTCGATCTCCTTCGTCACGTGGAGTCCGCGGCCCGCGACGCCATCGAAAGGGGATTCACCTCGGAGGAGGCCGGTGAGGAGTACCGGTTGCCGCCCGCCATGCGTGATTGGACACTGTTCAGCGACGTGTACTTCGCACGCGCCATCGGCGCCTGGATGAAGGAGCTGGGAAGGCCATGAGCAGACGCGGCACGATCGCCATCCTCACCGGTGGGGGAGACGTTCCAGGACTCAACCCGGCCATTCGGGCGGTCACGCTTCGCGCGGTGAAGGAAGGGTACCGTGTCCTCGGCATTCGACGCGGATGGGGTGGGTTGGTCGACCTGGTTCCCGAGGCCGACGCGGACAATTCGGCGGCCATCCTGGAGCTCACCGGCAACGTCGTGCGCACCGCGGGCCGAACCGGAGGCACGTTCCTCCACTCGTCGCGGACGCGACCGAGCCACCTGCCGCGAGAGTACCTTCCGGCGCTCATGAGGGATTCGTACCACGACGACATCAACGACGTGACCCCACACGTCCTGAAGAACCTCGACTTCCTCGGGGTAGACACCCTCGTGGCGATCGGGGGCGACGACACGCTGTCCTATGCTCATCGCCTCCACAGTGAAGGCGCCAAAGTCATCGCGATCCCCAAGACCATGGACAACGACGTCCCGGGGACGGACTACTGCATCGGCTTCAGCACCTGCGTCACGAGGACGATCGAGTTGACGCACAAGCTGCGCACGTCGGCGGGCTCCCACGAGCGGATCTTGGTGATCGAGGTGTTCGGGCGTTATGCGGGCTACACCGCGCTCGTGCCCGCGATGGCCGGCGCCGCGGATCGGTGCGTGATCCCCGAGCATCCCTTCGACATCGAACACCTCACCAGCCTCCTGGTGGAGGACCGGGCGAACAATCCGAGCCGCTACTCGGTCGTGCTGGTGTCCGAGGGCGCCACCATGACCGACCAGGAGGACATGATCTTCTCCGGCGATGCGGCCGACCAGTACGGTCACAAGAAGCTCGGGGGCATCGGGGACCGCGTCGCGGCGGCGATTCGGGACATCTCACCGAAGTTCAATGCAGGACGCCACATCAACACGACCAGTCAGCGATTGGGGTACTTGGTGCGATCCGGCGATCCCGACGCGCTCGACTCCATCGTCCCGATGGCGTTCGGCAACCTGGCGC
>JAOTVL010000170.1 GCA_029863525.1 Gemmatimonadota bacterium | reverse complement strand
TCGGTACGGCTTCGAGCACGCTCACCATGCTCGAAAACTACGGGCCGGGCGCTCGAAGCGCCCGGCCCGCGTGTTCGACGACGAATCCGTCCGGCGTCAGCGACCCGAGATCAGATCCGGGTTGCCGGCCTGTAGCTGGTACGCCCAGTCGAAGATCATCAGATCATTGCCGTCTTGATCCGTGCCGAGGTGTGAGATCCGTACGACGCCATAGTGAAGGCCGCCGCCGCTCCCCACGACCCGGAGCACGTAGCTCGTTTCCGTCTGCACCGGCATGTCCTCGGTCACGTACCCACTCGTCGGCGCGCTGGAAACGTCGACGCAGCCCGCGTCGGCGCCCACGCCGCACTTGAGCGCGGTGGTGGCGAAGCCGTCCTGGTAGACTGCCGCCCCGTCTCCGACCACCAAGAACCAACCGTCGGCATCGGTCGCCGCAGGATCACGCTCCATTCGGAAGTCGAAGTCGGCGGGATTCGAGCCATCGACGACCGGCACGACCGACTCGTCTTCCGAGAACAGGAAGCCCGAGCTGGCGGGCACATCGAAGAAGTCGTACATGAGCTCGCCACTGAAGTCGGGCCGGGGCGTGCCCTCCGCGAGCGCGCTTTCCGCGCTCTCGTGGCCGTCGGTGTCGACCGACGTCACGAAATAGGCATACGTGCTCCCGTTCTCCGCCAACAGGTCGAGGAAGCCCTCGGAGTCGGTCTCGCCGAGGAGGAACGAGGTCACTCCGTCGTCCAGATAGACCTTGTAGTGCGAGAAGTCTCCCGCCGCCCGTGAAGCCGTGCCCCAGATCAGGTAGTTGGCTCCGTCGAGCGCGATCACGAAGGTGCCGTCCGGAATCGGCGGGGCGATCGGATCGGGGACGAAGACCTCGACCGAGACGTCGCTGTCGGTCTCTTGCCCGGCGTCGTTCACGGCCGAGACAAGGTATTCATAGGTTTCGCCGGCCACGACGTTTATGTCCTCGTACGTGCAGAAGTCCTGAGCGCAGCTCGTGACCTCGGCAATGAGGAACCACTCCGAATCGGTGACCCGTCGCGAGTAGACACGGAAGGCCTCGCCGTTCCAAGCGGGGGCAAGCTCCCAGGTGACGGTCACGGCACCCGCGTAGTAGGTCGCCACGAGGGCGCGAGGCGCAGCCGGCGGCCCCGATTCGTCCAGGAAGATGACGTCCTGCTGACACGCGGTCAGCGACGCCGAAATCAGAGCCAAGCCCACGAATACGCGTTTCATCGTTCCTCCCTCGGTCGGGCTCGTGCCGGATCCGCTTCGTGCGGCCGGCGCTGCTCGAGCCAACTCGATCGATCTCAAATGCACGGGGCGTACCGAAACGCCATCTGCTTGACTGACAACAACTTAGATATTACGAGCTTCTCCACACCGTCCTGTCCAGTGGACACTTCCTGATGGGGGAGCGGGACAGTCCACGTCCGCCACGCCACCCGCCGACCTCGGCTCTGCGCCGTCGGGCGACGGAGAGCTCAGCGCTGCGAGGAAGGCAATCCGAGGTCGAGGTTGCGCTGCTTGTAGTCGAACTTCAGGTCCCGGTTGTCCATCAGGGAGACTTCGAACCGGAACGTCCAATTCCCCGTCGCAGTCTGCAGGAAGTCGAAGTTCGCCTGCCAGCGGTGTAGGTCCCGGGTCAGTCGGATCGAGTGATCATTGAAGGCGGCCAGCTCGAGATCGTACGCGGTGCGCCAGCTCACACTCCAGTTCGGCGTCGGCTGGAGACGCACGGTCCCGCTGAGCATCTGGCTGGCAAGACGCGACGGGTCACGCGGACGCTGTAGCGAGTAGCTCAGGTTCGCGGTCCAACCGCCGCTGCCGCCCCGGGTCCTCGGCTGCTCGGGCGTCGGCGTTTCGCGCACCAGGCCGGGCACGACGCTCGACTCGTCCGTAGCGCCCTGGAAGTCCGTCGGGTCCGCCGGTCCGGGCTCCTCGGCCCCCTCGCCGTCGTCGCCCCCTCCGACGAGGCCGAGCCACCGGAAGATCGCCGAGCTCGAACCGAGCGAAAACGACAGGTTCACCTGGCTCAAGTGTGGCTGGAAGCTGCGGCCGAGCGCGGTCCCACTGCCATCGACGTCGTCCTTGAACAGCTCATGATCCATCGACACCGACAGACCGCGCAGGTAGTCCGACGAGAACTGGTTCGACAGCCGCGTCGTCTCGAAGCCCGACAGAAAGGAGCCGACCTCATCGGCCTCGACGAAGTCGTAGCGGATCACGCTCGTTCGCCACGCGAGGAGGGTGACGGACGGATTCTGCTCGACCCGGCGGGGTCCCTCGTCGTCCGCCTGTGCACCCCGACCCGTCGCCGACGGCGGTCCCTCGGCCAGCGGATCGGCGTCCGGGCCGACCGCGCGGGGGTCGACGGCGGGTGCCAACCGGCTCCCTAGCCCCGCCTCGTCCTCCTCTTCCTGTCGTCGCTTCGCCTCGAACGTCTGCGAGAAGGTGAGTGCGATCGCGTTCTTCGGTTGGAGCGCCCTCGTCCCGAACACCTCCTGCTGCAGGTCGGTCGGCGTCGTCGCCGGCGTCCACTGGTAATCGAACGACGGCGAGATCTTGTGGCGAATCGCCTCGAAGGGCCCGACACCGCCGAAGAACCCGTAGATATCCGTCTTCAGCTGCGCGCCGAACGACATTCGTGTGGGCGCTGCCACGAAGCTACTCGCCAGGCTGTCCGTGTCGGACTGCAACATGCTTCCCGTAAGGCTCAGGCGGGGCGTGAGCGTCGTCGAGCCGATGAGCTGCTGTTGGTAGTTGATCGACGTCGACCAGCCGAGGCGCACGTCGGCGACGTCCCGCGCGGGGGCACCCGTCAACAGGTCGGGGGGCGAGGCCCCGTCCCCGAGCAGCAGGAAGGCGTCGGGCACATCCAGCGTCCGGTCCTCCTCCAGGTCGACGGACTGCGAGAAGGTCAGCCTACCGATGCTCAAGTTGCTGCGCGCGAACCCGGCCGTCCTCATCGTGTTCGCGGCCGCCAGGTCGAACGTGTCGGGCTGGACCCGGTCGAAGGTGTTTCGTCGCACACCACCCGATCCGGACCAGGTCATGTTGTTGTAGAACGAAGCCTCGCTGGACGCCGCGGGAAAGAGAGTAATGGGCGACAGCGATACGTTGGCGGAAGGCAGAAGCCACTCGGTCCGGTCGTCGGAGAGGTACTGTCTCCGATTCGCGGAAAGCGAGACCGAGCCCCAGGCGAACCGCCGATTAAGGCCGGCTTCCGAATCGATCGACTGGGTGACCTCCTGGGGGTTGAACGAGTTCTGGCGCACGAAGTCGTTGTTGGACACGAAGCGCCCGGACGCGCGGAGTTGTGTGCGCTCGTCGATCTCCCAGGAGTGCCGGGTGTCCAGCGCAAGCTCGGTCGAGCCGTCTGCCCGCCAGTACCGCCGAAAGCTGAGATCTCCTTCGAGGAACTGCCGACGGAACCGGTATCGAAGCGAGCTCGTGAGGCTGAAGAACGTCTCACTGAACCAGTCCATGGCCACGAGTGCATCCGAGTAGTCGCTCATGGCCCAATAGAAGCCGACGTTGCTGACGCGTCGTCGGTACCCGCCCGACGTCCGCACGATGTCGTTCACGCTGAAGCGAGGCGTCAAGATCCCCGACGACCGCCCGCGCTCGAGGCTCTGAGCCATGAACGGGAGCCACGCGACAGGGACGTCCGCGAAGTACAGGCGGACACCGCGCGCGACCAAGACGCTTCCGGCGACGATCTTGATCTCGTCGGTCTCGAAGTGGTAGTGCGGCTCGTCGTTCAAGCACGACGTGAACTGAGCGTGTGCCAAGAACGAGGAGTCGGGTGCCGCGAATGGCATGTCGCCCGTGACCCTCCAGTCGGCCCCGTCCTGTGCGTAGGAGGTCCGCGCGCCGTAGGCCGTGCCGCGCCCTTGGTTGAGATCGTAGATCATGTTCGCGGCGTCCACGGCATCGCCCGACGGGGGTGTGAACGTCCCGTCCCCGATCGCCCGGATCGAACCGGTGCGCTCGTTGAAGACGATCGACGTGTCCGCTTCGAACACGGACCCCTCCTGTGCGACGCGTGCGCGCCCACCGGCCGGCGCTCCTAGAACGAGGACGCGGTCCTGGGCATCGAAGTCGGCCGTCTCGGCATCGTATTCGGTGAGCGAGAAGCCCGGCATCCGCAGGAGCGCTGTCGCAACGGAGTCGGATCCGGCACCCGACGGCCGCTGCCCCTGCGCCGCTTGGGCGAGCCGTACTGAATCCTGGACGTACAGAATGCTGTCCGCACCCGGTGCCCGGGCGAGCCGCTCGAGCCTCCTCAGGATCGCGAGACGCGCGGAGTCGGGGGCCTGCGTCAGCGTGTCCTGAACCTGCGCGAACGCTGCCTCCGGGACAGCGGCGACGGCGGCGAGCCCGGCCGCAAGCCCGACCGCGAGCGCCCGACCGCCGTGCCTGGTCCCCGGGAAGCCGCCTCTACTCACCGCTTCTCGACCGAATCGGTAGGCGGCTCCAGCCTCGCCTCACGCTCCCGATCCGCCTCGGCCTCCGCCTTCTGCCGGCGCCGATAGACTCCCGCCGACAAGAAGATCCCGAACTCGTAGAGGAGCACGAGGGGAAGCATCATCATGATCGTGAGCGTGATGGCGTCTCCCGGCGTGATGAAGCTCGCGAGGATGGTGATCAGGACCACAGCGTGACGTCGCTTCGACCGCAGGAAGGCCGGGGTCACGAGCCCCATGAGGCTCAGCGCGAGAATTACGATCGGGAGTTCGAACACCACGCCGAACGCGATGAGCATCTTCACGATGAAGCCGAGCGTGGCGTTGATCTCGAGCTGAGCTTCCAACGACGTCGTCAAGAAGGCTTTGAAGAACTCCAGCGTCACCGGCAGTGCGGCGAAATACGCGAGTGCGACTCCACCGACGAAGAGGATCAGTCCGAGATACAGCGCCGGAACGATCGCTCGCTTCTCATCCTTTTCGAGCGCGGGCGAGAGGAACGCCCACACCTGGTACACGAGAATCGGGAAGGAGAGGATGATTCCGCCATAGATCGCCAGCCGGAGCGTGACGAAAAACGGGTCCGCCGGCGAGAGGTTGATGAGTCGGAGGTCCGGGTCGTCGTAGGCGTCCCGTATGGGCTGGACGAGGAGGTCGAGCACGTCGAGGTAGTAGACGAGCGCGAACGCGATGATCGAAGAAACGACCAGGGCGAGCATAGACCAGAGGATCCTCCAACGGAGCTCCTCGAGATGGTCCAGGAAGGGCATCTCGCCACGTGGATTGCGGTGTCGCATCTCGTAGGGGTGTGGGTCGTGGCGTCGGTCGTTCGCGGGCCTCGGCCTCGGCCGGGCGGCCGTGACCTCAGATCGGCAGCTCGACCTGGTTACGCCGCAATTCCTCGCGCCGCTGGGCCGCTGCCATTTCGTCGACGAATTCCTGGAACTCACCCGCGTCCTGGAAGTTCCGGTATACCGAGGCGAAGCGGACGTACGCCACGCGGTCGATCGGGCTGAGTCGTTCCATCACCAACGCACCCAGGCGCACGCTCGGCACCTCTACTCCAGCCTCGCGCGAGAACTCGTCCTCGATATCGTCGACGAGTGCCTCCATCTCATGTGCCGAGACCGGTCGCTTGGCGCACGCGACCTTCACGCTGCGCAGCAGCTTCGCGCGGTCGAAGTCCTCGACGGCGCCCGACCGTTTGAGCACCTGGATCGGGCGCTCTTCGACGTATTCGTATGTGGTGAACCGTGAGCCACACACCGTGCATTCGCGACGACGACGTACGGCCCGCCCTCCTCGGCTCGCCCTCGTGTCGACGACGCGGTTCTCGGTCGCGTCACACTCGGGGCAGCGCAAGTCAGCCGATCTCGCGCAGCTTCTCCCGGGCGAGCTGGGAGACCAAGTCGTCCGGGTACGTGTTCATGATTCGTTCGAGAACGGCCTTGGCCTGATCGATGTCGCCGAGCTCCTC
>JAOTVL010000050.1 GCA_029863525.1 Gemmatimonadota bacterium | reverse complement strand
TCCTACGCCTCGCCTTCTCACGCTCTCGCTCGCCGGGGCGCTCGGGTCGTGCGCCCCGGCCCCGCCCGCGGCGTGGATGGACGCCGAGGTGCCCGAGCCCACCGTGTTCGCGCCCGGCGTCGTCTCGACCGGGCTCCGAGAGTCCGGCATCAGCTTCTCGCCCGACGGCCGCGAGGCGTACTTCACGCGCCGCGCGCGCCGGGGAGCGGCGCTGATCTTCGTGTCACGCTATGGCGAGTCCGGATGGGAGGAGGCCGAGCTCGCACCCTTCGCCGAGGAGGGCGACGAGGCGCCCTTCGTCACCGCGGACGGCGACGCGCTCTACTTCTCCAGCCGCCGTCCCATTCCCGGCTACTGGGACCGGAGCGAGAACATCTGGGTCGTTCGTCGCGCAGGCGACGGGTGGGCCGAGCCCGAGCCGCTTTCGGGCACGGTCAACCAGCCCAGAAACGAGCTCGAGGAGTTCGCGACCGGGACCGAGCTCGGCGCCCACCTGCTCCCGTCCGGCGAGCTCATGTACTGGACCCGGGTGAGCCCCGACTGGGGCAGCGACATCTACATCGCCGATCCCGACGCGGAGGGAGGCTTCGTCGATGCTCGCCCACTCCGGATCAACTCCGTGGGGGACGAATCGTACGCCGCGCTTTCGCCCGATGGCCGGTTTCTCGTGTTCCAGGGCTACCGGAGCGCCGACGGCTTCGGCGGCGACGACCTGTACGTCTCCGAGCGCACCGACTTCGGATGGGGCCAGCCGAGGCTGCTGCCCGAGCCCATCAACTCGTCCGGCTACGACGGCCACCCGTCGTTCTCACCGAACGGCCGCCTCTTCTTCTTCGCCAGCGACCGGACCGATCGCTTCCGCGACATCTACTACGTCGACGTCGGAGCGCTGGGGATCTGAGCCGACCACGCCTGCGCCCGCACCCGGCGCGCTGGGCCTCCTCACGACTGACGTCCCGATCCTGGTGGCGACCCGCCCGAAGCGATCGCATTTTTCCCCCAGCGAATGCCGCGGGAGAGCCACGCAGTCGCGAGCGCCACCGAACCTAGGGGGAGTCGGACGGATGAACGACGAGCCGGGAGCCGAGGGAAGGGGCTCGCAGGCCGCCGACGCTCGGCTGACGTCCATTCTCAAGGCGGTCAATCTCGCGAATCCGGATGACGCGTCCGTCGTCATGCCCCTCGTCTACGACGAGCTGCGGGCGCTGGCTGACCGGCACTTGGCGTCGGAACGCAGAAACCACACGCTCCAGCCGACGGCGCTCGTGCACGAGGTCTACATCCGGCTGGCCGAGGGAGGCCCGCTCTCGGTCGAGGGAAGGGCGCATTTCCTCGGCATCGCGGCACGAGCGATGAGGCAGGTTCTCATCGATTCGGCCCGGGCCCGCGCGGCCCAGAAGAGGGGCGGCGGCTGGCGTGAGGTGACACTCGATTCCGAGCACCTGGACGCGGGATCCGTGGATTGGGACATCATGGATCTCCACACGGCGCTCGGCCGCCTCGGCGCCATGAATCCGAACCTCGAGCGCCTGGTCGAGCTCCGCTTCTTCGCCGGGCTCACCGTCGCGGAAGCGGCCGAGCTTCTCGGGGTGTCGCCACGCAAGGCGGCGAAAGACTGGGCGGCCGTTCGCCTGTGGCTGCGTCAGGAAATGGGCCCGGGCTAGGACCGGTTTTCGGCGCGCCATCGGTCGCTGAGCGAAAACAACACCAGGACCGTGAGCGACCCGACGCCGGCCTCGGTCAACCAGGCCATCGGCGCGCTGATCGGAGAAGCCAGCGCTGCCGGCCACACTGCGGGAAGCAGGATCTCTTACCGCCAAGTCAAATACCATTCGCTGGCAGAGGCGTCCGTCAAGGTGGGTCTTTCAGCGCTGTACTCCGGCGCCACGGTGAAGGCCCAGCTAGAGGCCAGTGTGAAATCCACCACGACGACCATCATGGCGTCGTACACGCAGCAGATGTTCACCGCCTCGATGGTCCTGCCGCAGACACCCGGCGACGTCTTCAGCGACGCGTTCACCGAGGACATCCTTCAACAACAGATCGACCTCGGACGGATCGGACAGGACAACCTCCCGGTGTTCGTCTCCAGCATCGTGTACGGGCGGCAATTCGTCTTCACGCTGACAGCGGAAGGGACGGAGGCGGAGCTCAAGGAGGCGCTGTCGATCGCGGCCGGTGATATCGGCGGCGAGCTATCCAGCGACCAGCAAGCGATGCTGAACACGTCGACCGTGACGCTCCTCCAGGTCGGCGGCGAGTCCACGGACGCGGACAAAGACCTGATCAGAGGCGGCGACTTCACCACGCTCTTCGAGGAAGAGACCGACCTGAGCACGGCGAAGCCTCTCTCGTACACAGTGAGAAACCTCGCCGACAACGTCACCGCGCGGGTTAGCGAAACCACGGACTACAACGTGCGGGAATGCGCCGCGCCGGCCGCTACGGGAAGGAAGTACAACGTCGAAGTCCTCAGTGTGACGTATGCGAAGAGAGACACGCGCCTGTGGCGGGCAGCCGTGTGCGTTCCGTCCTTCCACAAGATCACTTCGTCGAGTCTTTGGATTGAAGACGATTACCTTCCCGCGCACCATGCCGTCGACGAGGGGATAACGGGTGGAACGACGCTCAACATCGGTGAGCAATACAATTACCCGCCGAACGTTGGGCCCCAGTTCAAGCTCCACTTCGCCGGAGACATGGCCAACGACCTAGTGAGGATCTACGGCGACATCCGCACACTTGGGGTCAACTCGGGCGCCGTCCCGTGGCGGTTTCCGTTCGACTTGAGGTGGAAGAACGAAATACCCAATGGGGTTTACGCCTTCCAATCTTGGAACCGAGGAATCGCAGGCGTGGGAGCGGACTGCTGGCGCATGGACTTGCGCGTAAGGATCACGCGACTTGGGGACATCAACGACTAACTGACCCCTAGTTGTCCCCCACCCGGGCACGCCATGCAGACGCAAGATCGGGACGACCGGCTTGCGTCTGCAGGCGCGCCATGGTGGCCGCCACGTCGCGACCCCAGCGCGTGGTTTCCGCACCGGTCGCGGCGAGGCCCGACCACGCGGTCTGGAGTTCAGACTGCGCTTCCTCGAGCCGCCCGGTCGCCATCATGATCTCGGCGAGCTTCCGGCGTTCCAGCGCGATGCGCCAGTAGGTGTCACCGCTGGTCGCGATTCGGGTGGCGAGGGCCTGCCGCACGAACGACTCGGCCTCGTCGTACCTCGCCAGCTCCATGAGCACCGTGGCCAAACCGGAGTAGGCGAACGCCGTGCGCGGGTGATCGGCGCCGTAGAGGGTCTCTTCGAGGGCGACCGAACGGCGGTACGTCACCTCGGAGCCCTCGGGGTCCCCCATCCCCCGCTGCGCTGCCGCGAAGTTCACGAGCGTGAGCACGTAGACCTCGCTGTCCTCCCCGGCGAGCCGGCTCCGAATGGATAGCGCCCGCTCGAAGGCGGCCGCGCCGTCCTCGTACTTCTCGAGGTCGACGAAGACGGTGCCGAGGTTGTTGAGGAAGCGGGCGAGGTGCAGCTGGCCCTCGTCGCCGGAGAGCCGCTCCCCGACGGCCACGGCCTGGCGCAGATACTCTTCCGCCCGCTCGAAGTCGCCCATGTCGGCGTAGGTGTTGGCGAGGTTGCTGAGGGATTCGGCATGATCCGCGTGCGCCGTGCCGACGGTCCTCTCGGTCATGTCGGCGAGGGCGTGTCGGATCTCGAGCGCCGCCTCGAGGTCTCCCCGCTTCCACAGCACGGTGCCCAGCCGGTAGGCGGACGCGAAGACGAGCGGGTGGTCCTCGCCCAAGAGGTCTCGCCGTGTCGCCAGGGAGCGCTCCATCAGGGCGATCGCGTCGTCGTATTGGCCGAGGCCCTCGTAGCTGTGGCCGATCACGAGCGCGATCGCGGCTTCGGTGCCGGGGTCGTCGACAAACTCGCCCTCCTCGAGTCGTAGGCGAGACTCGTCGAGAATCTCACGGACCGTGACCGCCCGACCCTCCTGGTCGGGCCGAACCGAAGCCAACATCCCGGTCAGGAAGTCGCTGGTCGCTTCGGCTCGGCGCGCCTCCGCGGTCGCGCGGACGGAGCCGAGGGTGGCCAGGGCCGTACCCGAGAGCATGGCGAGCGCCACCAGGACCGCCGCGCCGACCCCCACTCGATGTCGGCGCACGGATTTCACGGCTCGGTACGCGAGGGAGGGGGGTCCGGCGCTGACGGCCTCGTGCCGGCCGAACCGGTCGAGGTCGAGCGCGAGGTCCAGGGCCGATTGGTAGCGCCGGTCGCGGTCTTTCTCGAGCGCCTTCATCACGACCCAGTCGAGCTCCTCTCCGCGGCGTCGAATCACGGGGCCGAGCAGAGGCCTGTCGCCGTTCGGTCGCGACTCCTGCTGACTGGGGCGCGGAGGGTCTGTTTCGAGAATGATCCGTTGCGCCTCCACCAGACCCGCCCGTCGCAGCGTCGTGCCCTCGAACGGGCGGCGCCCCGAGACCAGCTCGTACAGGATGACGCCGAGCGCGTACACGTCGGTTCGTGCGTCGATTCCCGTGGGGTCGCCTCGGAGCTGCTCCGGACTCATGTAGTCCAAGGTCCCGATCAGCGCACCGGCCCTCGTGTGCATGGCCTCGTCGGCGATGAGGCCGTCGGCCGCCTTGGCGACACCGAAGTCGATGACCTTGGGGCTCGCCTTCCCGTCGGCCACGGTGATCAGGACGTTCGAGGGTTTGAGATCCCTGTGGATCACGCCGCGTAGGTGCGCGTGGTGGACGGCATCGCAGACCGATCGAAAGAGGGCCAGGCGCTTCTCGAGCGAGAGACCGTGCTCGTCGCAGTACTTGGTGATGGGCGAGCCGTCGATGTACTCCATCACGAAGTACGGCGTGCCTTCGTCCGTCGTCCCGGCGTCGAACACCTGAGCGATGTTCGGGTGCTGCATCAATGCGAGGGCGCGCCGCTCCGCGCGGAAACGCGCCAGGATATCCGGGTCGGCCCTGCCGTATCGAACGATCTTGATCGCGACGTCGCGCTTCAACGGCTCGGCTTGGCGCGCCAAATAGACGATCCCCATGCCGCCGTGGCCGAGCTGGCGAACGATCTCGTAGGGCCCGACGCGATCCGGTACAGGAGGTACCGCCGCGACCACGTCCGAAGCGGCGCGCTCTACCAGCGCGTCGACGTGGTCGGTGACGCCTCCCTCGGTGAGCGCACCCCCCTGAGCGACGAGGGCTCGAGCCTCTTCGAGGAGCCCGGCATCGTCCCCACAAGCGGACACGAGGTACGCGTCTCGCTCTTCGACGGCGCGCTGCATCGCGTCGCCGACGAGGTCGACGAGTCTATCGAATCGGGAGGGGGTCATCGGCACACGATCCGCGCGTCCCGCGCCGGCGGCAAGGGTCGTGGCCCGAGCCGTCGCTCCGACGACCCCGGGACGACCCGGCTAAAGGCCGACCGTGTCAGACGCGGCGGACGCCGATCGCGGGGTCGTGGCAGGCGCTGCGGACCGGACAGCGGAGGATGGGAGAATCCGCCGTCAGATCGGGCGGCGAGGCCCCGGGTCAGCGGATGACGCCGGCCTCTCGAAGCCCGTCGCGCAGGCGCTCCACCCGCTTGCGGTTCACGCCCAGGTCTCCCCTGCCCACGCGTGACGCCGAACGGACGACCAGCTCACCATCGGCCGTCACCAGCAGCTCGACGTCGTCGACGAAACGGAAGAGCAGGCTCCTCGCTTCGGCCCGCAGGTAGCCGCTCGACTCGGCGACCACCGCGGTGCGTGGCAGCGACTCGACCACCGAGCGGATCCGCGCCATGAGCTCCGAGCTGGGAACGTCGGTGTCCAGGTACATGCCCTCGGTGCCGTCCGGGTAGCGGAGTCCGGTATGGACGCAGTTCCGCGCGCCGGGAGCGCACGGGGCCAGCGACCCGTTGGCGGGTCCGAGGTCCGTGGGCGGCGTACCGCCGCATCCGAGCGCGGCCAAGATCAGGGACATCGAGAGTGCTCCGCCGAGCCTTGCAGTGAGCATCGACCGCCGCGGCGCCGCGCGCTCAGCGCGTGAAGATCAGGATGGCGCCGTTGCCGGCCACCGAGCCGAACTGGAACTGCGCGTCGATGGGGCTCAGGATCTCGATTCGATCGATGATCGTCGGGTCCAGGTCGCGCAGCACCTCGTCCGGGTAGGGCAGGATCACGTTGTTCAACGCGACCGCCGCGGGGCGACATCCCTCGCCGCCCGACCTGCGGATCTCGATGCAGATGCCCGGAATCATGACGCCGGTCAGCTCGTCCTGCTGATACACGTCGCGAATGCGGAGTCCCGGCGCGTTCATGTTCCGCAGCAGGTCCGGCGTGGCGGTGACTCGCGGCAGGAGCAGCTCGATCTCTTCGCGCCCGATGAAATCGATGCGCTTGGCGTCGCCCGCCAGGCTCGTGCGGCCGAACCGGGTTCGCGCCGTGACGACGAGCCCCTCGACCTCCAGCGCCTCCGTCGCCATGCGCACCTCGATATCGACCGTCTCTTCGCTGAAGATCGTGACCGAGTCGGTGCGCTCCTCGAAGGCGATGTGATCCGTCCTCACCAGATGACGTCCCGGAGGGAGGTCGTCGAGAATGAAGCGGCCCGTGAGGTCGGTGAGCGTGCCGCTCGAGGTGCCCAGCACCATCACCTGGGCGCCGGCCACGGGATCGCCCGACACGTAGTCGCGGACGTAGCCGGCGAGCGTGCCCTCCGACGACATCAACAGCTGCAGGTCCTGGATCGTCGCCGTCCGGGGCGCCAGACGCATCTCGATGCTCCGGCCCGAGCTCTGACCGAAATGGGCCTGGAGGCGGACGTCGACGTCGGCGCGGACCGCGCACATGCGGAAGTAGCCCGAGTCGTCCGTGCGGACCTCGACCGGCTGAATGCCCGGGAGCCGCGTGAGGGCGGTCGCCGTCACGATGGCGCGGGGCATCGGCACGCCCGTGAGCGAATCGGTCACGATGCCCGCGACGACGGCCGTCTCCGGGGAGGTCTGCTCGGCCAGGCACCACCCCAGCAGGAGCGTCTCCTCGGAAGGCACCGCGAGCTGCACGTCGACCGTCTGGCCCGGCGCGAAGTCGATCTGGCGGGACGGGGGGCTGACGCCGAGCGACTGAAGACGGTCGTGGTAGAACGAGATCCAGTACGTGCCGGCGGGCACGCCGGGCAGGACGAAGCGTCCGGCCGCGTCGGTCTCCCCGGTCACCGTCGTCCCCATGACCGCGACGCGGGCGCCCGCGAGCGCCTCCATCGAGGTCGAATCGAACACGAGTCCCCGCAGCGTGGCCGGCGGCTCGCTCTGCGCGAACGCCTGGGTCGCGGAGATCGCCACCCACAATGCCGCGACCGCGGCCGCGCGCCATGCTTGAGTCCCTCTTGTCGCCAACTGTTTCATCTCGTTCTCATGGACCCGTAGGTACCGGGCAATGCTGTCATCGGCTTCCGGACGAACATACGCCGTGCGTGCCGTTCCATGTCCGGGCGCGTGGTACACCCTTCGTGCCAGAAGTGCCCCGAATCGGCGCTCAGCTCCACACGTCGAAGAATTCCACGCCCTCGCCCGAGCCCGGCTCCAGCGTCTCGCCCGTCAGGTAGCCCAGGAGGAGGACGCGACATTCTTCGACGAGCGTCTCGCGGGGCAACCGCTCTCCGACGGCGCGAAACTCCGACTCGACCACGCCCAGAACGGCCCTAAGTCCTAGTCGGACAGCCAGTTCCGGATTTGGATGCGTCATCTGCAATCGGCGACGTAAGAGTATATCGCCAAGTCCGACAAGGAGTTGCGTCCGAAACGTCGTGTATGCGTCCGATGGCCCTCCGGCCGCCCAATCGAGCGCGCGCAGATACGCGGAGCGGGATCGCTGGGCATCGATCAGCAGGCCCACCGACCCCTCGACCATCTCCGAGAGCGAGAGCGCGCCCCACGCTCGAGACGCCAACGCGTCGTTCCACCGGTCGAGCGCCTCGGTCCAAATCCGGTCGCCCAGATAGTCGAGCAGATCGTCCTTGCCCTTGAAGCGGGCGTAAAACGAGCCCACCGAAGAGTCGGCCTTGTCGACCACCTTGTGCACCGTGAGCCCGCTCGGACCCTCCGTGGCCAGCAGCTCGAGCGACGCCTCGACGATGCGCTCCAGCGTGCGGCGGGAGCGGTGCTGCTTGGGCGGGTTCAGGTGGGCCGCAGGATCCGTGCGTGGCTCTAGCATGGGCCGATCCGGGACGGAGTAAAATAGAATTCTAGTTCTAGGCTATTGCCTGTGTAGGGGCCCCGCAAGAGTGGCAACATCGGAGCGAGCCGTCATCGATGGCGGCGCGGGAGCGCTAGATAACGGATTGGGCGATGACGGGTTAATGACGGCTCACCGGTACCGTGCCCGCGCTTCGGCCACTACAGACAGGAGGCGTGAGATGTCACACCCCGAACTGACCCTGCTCTCCCCACCCTACGACCGTCTCGCCCCAATCGAAGTCACGCAGGACGTAGTGCGCAGATGCGCACGCTCACCAGGATCCGCTTTGCTGTGGAATCTAGAAGACGTCCGTAGGCACCAGGTGGTACGAGAAGTCGTCGGAGCCAGGCCAGGCGGATTGGCCCTGGTAGTGGTTCTTCCCACACCGACCGACATCGAGCGTCTACCTGAAGTTGTCCACGCCGTCCAACGGTGTCGGCCACATGGACTCATGCCGCGCCACGATGGTATCGCCGTAGCGGATGTAGCCGCCGTACTTCGTCGCCCGCCCCTAGACCTACCCTCCGAGGTCACCGACTACCTAGCCTGGCGAGGCCTGGTCGTCGACCGGGACACCACCCACTTGTTGAGGAGGATCATCGAGCTGTCCGCAGAACTTCGGACGATCACGGCGCTTTCACGTAGCCTCTATTTGAGTAGACGCGCTCTCGGGCGCCGCCTATTGACGCGTGGCCTGCCGGTTCCGTCTCATTGGCTGCAGCTAGGGCGGATTCTCAGAGTGTCGACCCGCCTGCAAAACACCGAAGTGAGTGTCTCCGCACTAGCCTACGAGGAGGGGTATCCGGATGGATTCTCGTTGAGTAATCAGATGCATCGTCTAATTGGCGTCCGACCGAGTCAGGTGCGGGATCACCTCGGGTGGGAGTGGATTCTGGAGGCATGGCTGCGCCGCGAAGCGGAATCTGGCGGGCTCGCGCCCAGGGCAGCTGACGAGATAAACGCCGGAGCCCGAACTGGCACAGTCCCAATGATCCTGCCGGCCGTGCATCGCGGTCGACCAGGTCGGAGGATAAGCCCGACTTGAATATCAGGACCGGCTTCAGCGTCTCGCTCTTCGCGGATCCCCTGTTGAAGGGGCCCGCGGGTCCCTGTCACCTATCACCATTCCAATCAGCACTTCTTGCATTGGTGTTCGCTGAGGGTTCCGTAGGTCGACCCACTGTCGCGCGTGTCCTTTGGGGTGATGACCCCAGTCCGCGGGTTCGACACCGGATCCGCCAGCTCAAGAACCAGATCCAACGGCGGGCGGGGGGATCAATGATCGACGCGCGAGACGACGCACTGAAGGCGTCAGGCGGAGTCGGATGCGACCTGTACGGTGTCCTTTCAAGTACGGCCGAAGGCGGGCTCTGGGAGGCCGCTTCACTCATCGCCGGTGGCTTCCCTCCGAGGGGTTCGAGGCACATCTCCGACTCGTTCCACGACTGGGAGTCCTCATTTCTCCTCAGGCTGCGCGAGAGGCTCACCGGATCCGCAATGGCTCAACTGGAGGCAGGGCGGCGAACGAAGGATTGGCGGCTTGCCCGGGACGCAAGTGAGGCTTTGTACCGTCTCGCTCCACACGATGAGCAAGCGGTCGCACTCGTCATCGAGGCGCGCGCTCGAGTAGGGCGCGTCCAGGCAGCGGAGGTAGCCTACGCGGAGTTCGTGGCGGCTGGGTACAAGTCCTCCGCTGCGTTGGAAGACGTCATCCATAGAGTTAGGAGCCTCCGTACACCGACGGGCCATCAGGCTGCAGAACGTCGCGAGTCAATCTTCGTGGGACGGTTAGGCGCCGTCGCGGAGCTGGAGTCGGTCTTCCAGGAGGTCCGGAGCGGAGTCTTCACTTTTTCCCTCATTCTGGGGGAAGCTGGGATCGGCAAAACCCGCTTAATGAAGGAGTTGGAGCGATCTGCTCGAATCGCTGGGCTTCGATGCCTCGCGGCGCAGCCGGTGGAGGTGGAACGCCGGATCTCTATGAACCCGATCATCGATGCGCTCGCCCAACTGGATCTCGCTCCGCACCTTGCGGCAATAGGGGAACCGTGGCGAACCGTCATCGGCACGATGATGCCGCCGGGCCCACTTGCGGAATCGGTGGCCGACCTTCCCCCGATTCAGGAACGCAGTCTTTCTAGGCGCCTCCTGGATGCTTTTTCGCTTCTCCTGCGGAGTATCGCGAACGAGCAACCGACGATCTTCTTCTTGGATGACCTGCAGTGGGCCGACGCGACCACCGTTGCGGCGCTTCAGTTCTACCAGCGCCGATGGGCAGAATCGTTCTTCGGTGTCGTCGCAACCGTTCGGCCCCGGGCAGTTGGAAAGAAAGACCCTGCGTTCCCCTACCTATCGGAAGACGGCAAACTGCAGGTACGGCGAGTCGAACTCGGTGAGCTTGGGCAGACAGAGGCCCGTGACTTGGTCACTGATCTCTGCGCCCACGAAATCGCGGAGTCAGACGTCGCTAAGCTCTGTGCCCTCTCGGGGCATCACCCACTCTACCTGACCGAACTAACTCGCGACTATTTGTCCGGTCGCTTGACCCTCCCCGCGTCCGAAGCCGAAGCGTTCACCATCCCCGTTTCCATTAAGCAGATCCTCGCATCCCGCACGAACGGGTTGTCCGAGCTCGCGGTTTCCGTGCTTGAGATCCTGGCTGTGGGATCGCGCCCAATGCGGTTGGATGACATCGGATCTCTCGTCGGCGTTTCACTTGACTGCGCGGCGGACGCTGCGGATGAGCTCGCGCGGAATCAGCTCACCGTCCTCGACCGAGACCAAGTCTGGATCGGGCATGACCTGTTCCGGGCTGCCGTGTACCGTGATCTGAGCGAGGCGCACCGGGCTGTGCTACATCTCAGAATCGCTGACCACATCAGCGAACGGAGCGGAGAGGAGGCCGCCAGCGAGCTCGCGACCCACCTTGACCGAGCGGGGAAGACCGGCGCCGCAGCTGATCATGGATGGACCGCAGCTGAACGAGCCTTCGAGCGCGGGGCGGTTGCCGAGGCGGCCCACTTCTACGAACTGGTGACGAAGAACGAGGCGAACGAGCACCGTCGCGCCGAGGCAACCGCATTCTTGGCCACTTCTCTGCACCTTAACCGCGACATCAGACGGGCGAACCCGGCCCTCGAACTCGCCTCTTCGAGGCTTCGCGCGGTTGGGGAATTCGACGGGGCCCGGCGCATGGACATACGCCGAGTCGAGGGCCTCGCCGAAGCAGGCGACACGCCGGTTAACGAACTCGTCGCTCGACTCGCTTCGATCAAGGCCGAAGCGAGAGTTGAACAAGACTGGGAAGGTCTGGCTCTCGCCTTGGACGTCGAGTTGCAGTTGTTGTTGCTGGCTGAAAAGCTCGTGGAGGTACGATCACTTCTGTCAGAGCTCACCACGATACTGGGGCGCGACCACCAGCCGGCGACGGCGATAGCACACAGGGCGCTCGCGCTCGGTCTCTTACTCGAGAGGTCTGAGGACGCCTTGGGATCAGCCAAGCGGGCCGTCGAGCTCAGTCACGGACTCGGAACCGACGCGAGCCTTAAAGCCCTGAATCGACTCTTGATTGTCTTGCTCCAACGAGGTTCTCTGCACCGTCCTGAGAACCGCTCCTACATCGACGAAGCGGAGTCGTTGGCAGAGCGAAGTGGCGACTTACTTCAGCGCTTCAGCTTTGAGAGCAATCTCGGAGTCTCTTTCCTAGACGCCGGAGAGCTTGAGATCGCCCATGTGCACTTTGATCGGGCTGAAGAGCTGCTCGGAAACGCCGACATGACATTTCCCCGAATAAACCTGGCGATCAATCGTGCCGAGCTCGCGCTCGCACAGAATGACTACGCGGAAGCTGCTGGGTCATTCACCTCCGTCAGCGCTCTCCCCGGGCTCGCGATTCCGAAGTACACTAAGGAGCTCGTGACTGCGGGCCTGGGGCTGTGCGCTTTGGAGGCAGGTCGAATAGGGGAGGCCCGTCTTCTCGAGGAATCGCTTGGAGAAGTTCCGGCCGTTTGGTATTACGACCCCACCATTATCCTGACCTTTCGCTCCAAGATCCTCGAGCGCATGCGTGACCTTCCCGCGGCTGTTGCCCTTCTTGAGGATGCGGGTCAGGGATTAGAAGATCGCCTGATCTCCGCATGGCTGAAGGCGCGATTGCTACTCGCCCGGACGCTTCGCCGATCGGGCGATGACCGTCACAAACAAGTCTCAGAGCAAGGTCTGCGAGTCGCGCGAGACCTCGGACTACGGGCTAGAGAGCGCGAGTTCAAATACCTAGCTGGAGACTAGGAGTGGAAACGGAGCTTGCGAGTAGGGCGACCCGCAGGGCGCATCATGGGCGCCGGAATCGGCGACGGATCCAGGCTTTCCGCCGTCGCCCTTGCACGATTGGTACGCATCATCTCGGCGTATTCCGTAAGCAGATCAGAGGTCACCAACGCTTGAATGACGCGATTGTCGAACTGCTGACCCCGGTGCTCTTCCAATTGCTCAATGACTAATGGCAGTGAGAGGGCTCGACGATAGGGTCGATCTGAGAGCATTGCGTCGACTGCGTCACAAACGATGATGATCTTTGCACCGGTCGGTATCTCATCGCCAAGCAATCCGTCTGGATATCCCTTGCCATCCTCTCGCTCATGGTGGTGACGGACTGCCTTCACCACATCCTCAGGGACAGAAGAAAGGTCCCGAAGCAGCTGCTCGCCGCGAGTTACATGCGACTCAATGATGGCCCGTTCCTCGGGACTCAGAGCGTCCGGCTTCCTCAATATCTCGGTGTAAAGCGCCTCGATTTTTCCGATGTCGTGAAGCAACGCGGCCTGCCGAACATGTTCGACCGCGTGCCTGTTGAGCCCCATCCGCTCGGCGATCTGTTGCGCCAGCCTCGACACCCGAAGTGAGTGTCCTGAAGTGTATGGATCGCGCGTCTCAATCGCCTTCACCAGCGCGGTGAGTAGGTCGGCATTCGATTCTCGGAGCCTTGAGGTCGTGAGGTAGGAGTATCGAATGAAGAGCATCGGCAGAAGAACGACCAGGATTCCTCCGATGCCGAACGAGACATAAAGGAATGCGACGGCAAGAGCGATCGGGGCGACCAAGATATCCTGAAGACTTGCGCCAGAGTTGCTGAGTACCAGACCCCAGACTCGCCTGAAGGGAAGTCCCTGACTCAGAGTGATCGCCATGGCGACCGCCGCATGGTTCACGGCGAGGAACACCAGACCAAAGACAATAAAGGGGATTAGCTGGTCGGTAATCGTGGGGGCAGACCCGACTGCGTCCACTTGGAGCGGGACTCCACCTAGCCAAAGAAAGAGTACTCCGCCAATGGCCGTCCCAACGATCACCTGCGAAACATTGAAAAGGGCACGGCCCAGTGGCTTCCGCCTGACAACGATCTCGCCAAACACCTGGGTCGTGCAGACAAGGACGACCGCCGCGGCCGGGCCAAACAGCTGCACCGCCGCAAGCAGTGGTAAGAAGGTGATGGAGGAGGTACTCGCGGCCGCCCCGACGCTCAGCCCAATGGCCAATCCCTCGGACAGGACTCCGATGAAGATCAGCCCGACCCACGCGGTAACAGCGGCCCCCGGCAGACTGGCCAGTGAGGTCCAGTCTGTGAGGACCAACGCTACGGTCGCAAGCCCGTACATCGACCACATGTAGGCTGTCAGACGACGGTCTTTCATGGTGGAAGCAACCCCCTCGATCTCCCTTACCAATTCACTAGGCCATTGCCCAGCAGGGACAGCACTGATCCGAATAAATCGAATAGAGAGCTGAACATGCGCTACCTCCTTTAGAAGGGGTGTCAGTCTCCCGGTATCCGCTATGGGAGCTGCTCGCGCTTCGCTCGTTCGCTCTTCTTCGCTTCGGCAGACCGAGGGGGTCCTTTTCCTCCTGATTTCGGGAACCTTGGGGGGGCTCGCGCCCGGTGTCTAGTTCTTAGCCGTTATTCGACCAGCCCACGAACCCAACGGTCCGTGGCCTGTAGTGTCGCGAGGATCGCCGCGCGATCCGTGGATTCGTCCGTAACCGTAGTGCCGGCGAGACGTGCGACGTCGCGACCGGAGATGGCGTGCACGGCGACGAGCACGAACTTGCGTTCGAACGCCTCGACGACGCGCACTCCGTCCAAGGAGAGCGTGACCGCCTTCCGCTCGTCGGTGATCTTCTCTTGCAGAGCCTTCTCGACCGCCTGGAGCGTCGCTTGCGCGACGGCCTCGAGCTTGGGTCGGGGCAGATCCGCGGCCTGAGCCTCACCGACGAACGTACCGCCCTGCCATTCGACCTCGACGCGGTGCTTGACCTGATTGAACCGCTCGGTCTCGGCCTGATGGCTGAAGAACAGCAGCCGACTCTGCCGCGGCGTGGGCTCCGGCTCGACCATGATCTGGACGGGCAGGACCGCGTCGGGCAGCTCCTTCGGATTGGATTCGGTGGTCTGGGCGACGGAGATCTTGCGATGATCCACGCTCAGGTCCAGGTGAGCCAGCAGCGCCGATTCGACGTTACGAACCGTCTGCTTGGGCCTCACGGCGTCCGTGGTGAGCATATGCACCTCTTCGATCTTGCCCCCCGGACGCGCAATGACCCGCGCGGACACGACGCCTTGAAGCGACATCAGGAGTCGCTCGGCTTCCTGTATGGTCCACGTGGGTCGTTCGTCATTTCGCGCACTCATTCGCTGTCTGGGCCCCCTGAGCCCGGATATCCAACCTCGTCCATCCATTGCTGGGGGGATGATGCCGGTGCCGGGCCCCCTCTCGACCCATCATCCGCCTAAATTCCTGCGGACGCGCGAAGAGGCGGCGCGTCAACGATCTCCCTCGGGGGTGCCGTTTCCGAACCGGCGGGTTGGCGCCTTACGGACGGGCTCTCAGGGAGATCGGGTACATATGTTTACCTCAAGTTGGGTACCAATATGCCCACACTTTCCTCATGTCAAGATTCAAGCAATCGCAAAAAGAAGCGCCCCACCGCCTTATCGCGGGGGGGCGTACCAAAAGGATAGTACCGGCCGGAAAGCCGCCGCAACTAAAAAATTCGGCGGCCGTCCAGGTCGTCGGGCACGGGCACACCGGCCAGTCCGGCCAGCGTTGGCGCGAAATCCACGGTGTAGACGGGTGCGTCAGAAACGCCTGTTTGCACGCCCGCGCCGAAGAAGATGATCGGAACATGGCGGTCGTACCAGTACGGCGTCTCGTGATTCGTACCCGTAGGAGAGCCCACATAATCGCCCTCTCCGTAACGCAGATCGACGCCAAAGCGTGAGAGATCGTCCCACGCGCGACCCGGATAATACGAGTTGCGGTAGAGCACGGTGAACGAGTCCGCAGGGTGACCGCCACGCGCCAGCTCATGGTGCGTGTACGCTCGCTCGACGAACGGTAGCTTATTCGCTTCTTCGGCGAGGCGGCTCGCGATCTCGTCCGGGCTACCGCCGTCCTGGGCCGCGCGCTGCAGCGCTTCCTGTAGTTGGGTGAGCACCAGTCCCCTCGAGACGCGGTCGGCCTCGAGCACCCCGAGCGACTGCGCGTACTCGGGCATGGTTGCGACCCCGTGGTCGCTCGTGAGCCCCACGACCCAGGCGTCGGACCCGACCTCTTCGTCCAGGTAGTCGAAGAACTCCCCGAGCAGTCGGTCGAGGTGCAGGAGCGTCGAAAGCACTTCCTGGCTGAACGGCCCGTACGGATGACCGACGCGGTCCGTGGCGGAGAGGGAGAGCGCCAAGTAGTCGGTGTCGCCCCGCTGCCCGAGGTCGAGCTCGTCGATCGCCTCGCGCGCCAGGCCCATGACCGCGGCGTCGGCGCGTGGCTGATCGAGCGCCCAGAGGTTGTGCTGTATCATGGCACCGACGGAGTCGACCGGCTCGTCGGCGGGAAAGACGTTCTCCTGCGCGCTCAGGTGCGGAAAGACGGTGTGCACGCCGTCGCCCTCGTACGAAGCCGTATCCGCCCGGGCCAGCCCGCGCAGCGCCTCCGGCACCTCGGTGTCCCACTCCGGCGACGCCACCAGGCCCGGCATGACCTCGGTGTTGAAGTCGCGCACCCAGCCGGGATAGTCGTCCCGGTAGTAGGTGGAGGTGATGAAGCGGCCGAGCTCGGGAAGGATCCAGTACACGTGCTCGGAGTGCTGACCGCCCATGGGCACGGCGGCACGGTCCTTCTTGGAGATCGAGACCCGGCGCGAATCGGAGTCGAACGCGGCGATCCAGTCGGGGAGCGCGTCGCGGATCATGGTCTTGGGCGACCGACCCACGAGCGCGGGTTCGTGCTCGAACCCGAGAATGGGGCTGTCGCGATCTTCCACCGCATACGTCGACTCCCACCGGAAGCCGACGCGCTGCTGCCATGCGTTGGCGACGACGGCGTGACGCGCCGGAAGCACACCGGTCGAGATCGTGGCGTGACCCGGCGCGGTGCTCGTGCGCGCGTGCGCGTGTGACGCCTGCGTGAACCGGTAGCCACCGTCGACCAGCCGGCGCAGGCCCCCGGTGAACGCCTCGTCGTAGCGCTCGAGGACGTCCTGGCGGAGCTGGTCGACCACGATCGTGATCACGAGGTCGGGGGCTTCGCCGGACTGGGCACCCGCGGGCCGGGGGCTCGACGCGAGCACCACCGCCGCCATTGCCGCCACCGTGCCACCGTACGTCCACGCCATGGAGCGCGTCATCAACTCGGTCCTGTTTCGGGTTCGATCGCTCGTCACCCCACCCCGGTCCAGCATACCCTCGCGGCTCGGTGGCCGCCCGGTTGGGAGTCGCGTAAACTAGGCTCCGCGGTCACCCGGGCGACACGGCCGGTCGCAAAAAGTGGTGACACGCGGCCGTCACCGGTGTTCCCGTGTTCCCCGCGAGGACCTCAATTCGATGAACCACGGAGCGCACGACGGGCGAGTCGAGGTCATCTCCGGCGTGATGTTCAGCGGCAAGTCCGAAGAGCTGCTCCGGCGGCTCCGGCGGGCGCTCATCGCCAGGAAGCGGGTCCAGGTCTTCAAGTCCCGACTCGACGACCGATACGCCGGCGCGTCGCGGCTTTCGTCGCACGACGGCTCGGGGATCGACGCGCGGCCCATCACCTCCTCGCGCGATCTGCGTCGACTCGTGAACCCCGAGACCGACGTCGTCGGCATCGACGAGGTCCAATTCCTCGATGACGGCATCGTGCAGGTGGTCGAGTGGCTCGCCGACCGCAGGGTCCGCGTCATCGTCGCCGGCACCGACATGGATTTCCGCGGTCGGCCTTTCGGGGCCATGGGCGCGCTCATGGCCAGGGCCGAGGTCGTCGACAAGTTACACGCCATCTGCGTACGATGCGGCGAGCCCGCCACGCGCAACCAGCGCCTTATCGGCGGTGAGCCCGCGCCCCCCGAGGCGCCCACGGTCCACGTGGGAGGCAATGAGACGTACGAGGCACGCTGCCGGCGCTGCCACGAGGTGCCCGAGCCCGGTCGCCATCAGACGGAGCTCGACATCGAGGGAGAGGCCGCGGCGTGGGCCGAGCGGGCTCGCTACTGGTGACGGCCTGAGGCGCGTGGCCGATTGTCTGGTGTGATCACCCTGACCGGCGGCGAGATCGTGACCCACGTAGAGCCTGATGACCTGAGGGTAGTCGGGATCGAGCCCGCAGAGCTGAGGCTCCGGGTTGAGGATGTCGTTGATCGGTGCGCTCCCCAGCTACCGATCAAGTACATGCTCTTCACGAGCTACGCGTTCGTCGGCCTCGTCGTGCCTGCCTTCGTCATCAGCCTCTTCCTGGGCATTCTCGATGGCCCATGGTCTCGCCTCCTCTGGTTCGTCGCTGCGATCGCGGGCGGTCTCTGCGCGGGAACGGTCGTTGCCGTAGCGGCGGTGCGTCGCGCAGCTAAGGGAAGAGCTCCTGGAGCGCGCGGACGTTCGGCGAGAGGAGTAGTCGCCGTCCCAGAGCGCCATGCGCGCGCCCCCGCCGGCTCACGAGCTTTGGATCATGCTCGAACACGACCGAAGTCGGCGAGGCGATGGACGACGCGCGCCGGATGAACCGTTCCTCATGGTCCCCGGACTCGCGTCGGCGGACGCGGTGCTCATCGACGAGCGGACGCGGCCCGACTTCCGGGACGTCTTCGTGGCCGCCGTGCGACGCTCGGTCGACGTGGCGGTCGCGGTCCATCGCGTGCGGCTGAGCACGGTGGACCTGAGCGAAGACGACCTCGAGTCGGTCGAGAGCCTGCGCGTGCTCGTCGTCGAGCTCAACGCGCTCACGCTCGACGCCGAGGCGAGGCTCATTCGTGCCGACCCTCGGCGCGCGCCCAGGGTGGGGCTCTTTCGACGCCTTCTCGAACGCGGCCGACTGGAGGTGCGATCCGCGCCGCTCGGCGGTTGGTGCCCCGACTTCTCCGTCTTCTCCGACGCGGACGGGCCGCGGGCCGTGCTCACGGGCAAGCACTGGTTCGAGCGCCCGTATCCGCACCGGGGTCCGGCGCTCGCGACGCTGCACTTCGCCGACGCCGCCCGCCTGGCCGCACGCCGTCACGGCGAGGTGTGGGCGGCGGCGCACGACGTCGGTCCGGCGGTCTGGAGCATCCTCGCCAAGGCGGAGCGAGCGACGCGCGTCGCCCCCGCCGCCGCTGGTTGACACCCTCGGGCCGCCCGGCCTTATTTAGCGTCCACCGCAAGCGGGAACCGCGGCCGATCCGGCGTAGCTCAGTTGGTAGAGCAGCTGGCTGTTAACCAGCGGGTCACAGGTTCGAGTCCTGTCGCCGGAGCTCGAAACAAGACGGAAAAACACGAAGAGGCCTCGCCGGTCATGGGCGAGGCCTCTTTCATTGTGTCCGACACCGGTCCGGGGTCGTTACCGACTGGGCACGCGCTTCGCGGTGAACGGCTGCAGCTGGCCCATCTCGGCGATGTAGACCTCGCCAACCATCTCGTCTCCGTTGACCTCCGCCTCGACCTCGACCGACATCCACTGACCCTCCGCACCCACGCTGAGCACGAAGAAAAGGATGCCGTCTTCGAGCACGCCCTCGGTGATCTCGGAAGCCTGGACCTGGGGCATGACCGACAGGTCGACGGTGCCCGTGACGGTCGTGCCGTCCTGCGCGAAGGTGAACGGAATCTCGATCAGTCCGCCGCCGTCCGGAGAGTCGATGGTCATGATCCATGCGCCCGAGACGTTGTCTTGGGCCGAAAGCGGAGCCACGAACAGCGCGAACGCGGCGAGCGCGGGAACGAGCGAACGAAGGATACGGTTCATGAACCACCTCGGGACATGCGTAGGACTGGGATCAGAGGCTAAGGAGCGCAACGGGGTATGACCATTCCGTGGGCGGGTTGTTCCCGACGACCGGCACTCGGGGCCGCCTAGTCGAGACGGTTGGCGATCCAGACGGTCCGGTAGATCGCCGTTCCCACCGTGCCGACGGCGACGAGCGCGAGCGCCCCGAACAGTAGAGCCCCCGGGCGCCAGCCGGCGGCGGCGGTCACGATCGGATCGAGAATGCCCCCGAAGCCGACGAGCAGGAGTCGCTCCGCGCGCTGCATGACGCCCACCTTGCAGACCACGCCGAGGCTCTCGCCTCGCGCCCGGGCATAGCTGACGAGCAGAGACCCGCCGAGCGCGGTGACCACGACCGCCAGCTCGGCCACCGAGTCGCGAAACAGCACCGCGAGCCCAACGAGGGCCCCGACCTCGGCGAAGCGGTCGAGCGTGGAGTCCAAGAACGCCCCGGTCTCGTTCGCCATGCCGCGCGCCCGCGCGATGCGCCCATCGAGGACGTCGGCCGCGCCGCCGAGAAGCACGAACCAGCCCCCGAGGCTGGTGCTGCCCATGGCGAAAAAGACGCCGGCCAGCACGCCGAACGCGACGCCGAGGAGGTTGAACGCGGTCGGAGACATGCCGAGCGCGAGCGCCACGCGCTCGATCGGGCCCACGAACCAGTAGAACCACTCGCGCACGAAGCCACCCAGGACGAAGGTGCCCCGGTCGGCGATCTCGTTCGGGTCCCGTCGGCCCCGGGCCCGCACGGCGTAGACGGGCATGGAGAGGACGGCCACCGCCAAAACGCCGAGGAGAACCGACAGGCCGTTGCTCATCGGTCGATCTCCCGGCGGGGTCGGGTCAGCAGCACGTAGATAGCCCTCGGCCAGAGGAAGATGAGTGGCAGCTTGCGCTCGAGCGTCGTGAGTCGAATGGTCCGGCCCGTATGGCGCTCCACCTTACGCTGCACGTACGGCAGCCAATTCGCGAACGTCAGCACGTGCTTGAACCAGCGAAGCGTGGTCCGCGTCTTGGAGCGTCGAAAGTGATGCCGCCAGCGCCGAACCTGAACCGCAGCGGCCGGCTCCGCGAGCACGTACCCCGCCTCGGTGGGGCGCACGGTGCCGCGCTCCGCGGCCGCCTGAAGGGCGGGCGCGAGCGCTCGGCGGAAATGGTCGACCTGTGCCTCGAACACCCGCTCGGCGCGGCTCTTCGACTCGGGGCGGAACTCGCCCCGATAGCAGACCTCGATCAGCCGACGCCCCAATCCGACCGCGTCCACCGGACCCTCGAGGTACGGCGCCATCCACTCCAGGACGCGCGCGTGTGCGCCCGAAATCTGCCCCTCGATCCACGCGCGCACGTCCTCCGAGGCGAACCAGACGAAGCCGAGCTGCTGGACCATACGACCCAGGAGAAAGTGGTCGGGGGGAGCCGGTCCCAGGGCGGCTTCCAGGTGTGGGCGATCGACAACGAGGCACTTGGCGATGCCCAATGTGCCCTGTTCCGGCGTGTAGGCGATCACGTTGGGAGGAAGCACGTGGGCGAGCCTCGTCATGAACCAGGTGGGGCGATGCAGCTCGCCGGAAGCGACCAGCCCCGAGTAGAACGCGCGGTAGTCCTCGACCAGCACGATGAGGTCGAGCGCGCTATGCAGGTCGGGGTTCGTCTTCTGGAGTCGAGAGCCGTACAACAGCACGGCGAGAACCGAACCGCGACTGTCCCGGACCAGCCGCTCGGCGAGCTCGAGCGCGTCCGGCCACGGGCTGGCGTCCGTCACGCGCTCGAGCTCCTCCCACGCAGTTCGGCGAGCCCGTCGATCATCATGTGCCGAAGATCGTGTACGAACGGTTCGGGGGCGACGGTCGGGTCGGACCACTCGACGGTACCCAGGTACGCCATGCGGCCGTCGATGTGCGCCATCCCGCCCAAGAAGTCCTTGAATTTGGGGGCCTTCCAGAAGCCGTCCACGACGAAGACGTAGATGGTCCACGCCCGAGCCTGGAGCACGTTGGCGAGGCCGCGCGTCTTGAAGCGTCCGATCTCTCCGTCTTTGGTGCGGGTGCCCTCCGGAAAGATCGCGAAGGGAACGTCCGAACGGCGCGCCGCATCACGCATGGACTCGACACTGGCGAGAAGATCCGTGGCGTTTGCCGAGGGGTCCACCACCGGGTATTGATAGAGCCGGACCATATGCGAGATTAGCGGAATGAAGCGGCGATACCGGGCGCGCGTGACGATTCGGGGGTATCCGCCATCGACCGTTTGAACCACCAAGGGAATGTCGAGGAGGGACTGGTGGTTCATGACGATCAGCACGCCGGGGCCGGACGGTACCACTCGGGCCGGTACGGGCACGGAGGCCCCGCCGATGCGGGATACGCCTCCCATCACGATGGTGGCCAGGGTGTTGATCCAGGGCCCGAGAATCTCGACGCGTTTCTCGGGCTGGAGCTTCAACCGAAGCACGATCACGGTGCGTTGAAAGAGGTCACACACCACCAAGGCTGTGCAAATGACTACGAGCGCGAGGTATCCTCGAAGCTTCAAGTCGGGGCACTCCGGTAGGTGGTCGAGTCGGACAAGGAAACGCTTGACGGCGCCGGAAGGCTAACCGGACCCGTTCATCATCAACAGCCGAACGGAACGATGACAACTGACGGTAACACGTACTACGGCTACGACTTCTGCATCGGCGGCTACTTCGAGATGCCGACCGAGGATGCGCGCAAGCTGCTCCCGCCCCACCTCGAGCCGCTCGAGGTCATGCACGACCGGAGCATCCTGGCCATCACGGCGTTCCATTTCAGCGAGAGCATGGTCGGCGAATACGACGAGATCGTGCTGGCCGTGGTCGTCCCGCCGCTCGTGGAGCCGGGAAAGCCGCTCGCGAAGGCCGCCTTCTTCCCCTTCATGGTGGGCACGTCGACGCCGGAGTCGCGCGCGCACGCCATCGAGCGCTGGCGGCTCCCGCACTACATGAAGGACGTGAAGATCGACTTCGAGGACGACGGTGACCGGATGAAGTGCACCGTCACCGATGACGGAGCGCCCGTGCTCGAGTTGACGGTTACGGAGTTCGAGGCGCGCAATCAGGCGGCGCACCTCTATACGTGCTTCACCGTCGATCCCGAGGAGAAATTCAAAGTCGGCATCCTCATGGAGGCCGAGCACAACGAGCACGAAGAGGAGGCGGGCTCGCTGAAGCTTTACGAGCACCCGATGACCGAGGGACTCACGATCGACGAGGTGAACAGCTACCCGTTCCGCGAGGAGTGGTACCGCAAGGGGATGCAGACCTTCGACCCCATGGTCGCCTTCTGACCCAGACGCGTCACTTCGTCATCTTCAATCCCGCCTCGGGACGGGGGCGGGGCCGGCGTCGCATCGCCGAGTACCGGGCGCTGCTCACCGATGCGATCCCGGGCGTCGCGTTCGGAGCCACGACGCGTCCCGGCGAGGAACGTGACCTGGCCGAACGGGCCGTGGACGACGGCTACCACGTCATCGTCGCGGTGGGTGGCGACGGCACGTGGAGCAACGTCGCGGACCGACTGGTCGCGAGCGGTCGCGACGACGTGGCGCTGGGGATCCTGCCGAGCGGCACCGGCAACGACTTCGGTCGCAACTTCGGGTACGATCCACGCCGCCCCGCCGACGCGGTCGCGGTCCTGGCCGCGGGACACACCCGCGCGATCGACGTCGGTCGGGTCGACACGCTCAGCGCCTCCGAGCACGCCCCCGATCGGGCCGAGCCACGGCACTTCTTGAACCTGATCGGATTCGGGTTCGACATCGCGGTCATCGACGGAGCCGCGGGGGCGCGCTTCCTGCGGGGCGAGCTGCTCTACAAGCTGACCGCGCTGCAGCAGCTCTTTCGTTTTGCGGGGGTCACCGTCCAAGCGCGCGCGCGCGGCGGGCAGGAACGGAGTGGCCGCTTTCTCATGCTCACCGTCTCCAACGGACGCTTCTTCGGAGGCGGCTTCCCCATCGCGCCCGACGCCACGGTCGACGACGGCAGGCTGCACGCGTGCATGATCGGCGACGCGCCGCCGCTCACGCGACTGAAACTGTTCAACCTCGCGGAGCGCGGGCGGCACGTGCGCTCCGAGCGTGTGGAGATCCTCGACGACAGCGGCTTCACGCTCACCTTCGACGAGCCCCCCCGATTCGAGATGGACGGGGACGTACGAAGGTCCGCCACGAAGCAGATCGAGGTACGGTCGCTCCCAGGGGCGCTGCGCGTCGTGGCACCGGCCCCCGATGCCTGAGAGCACCGCCACGGCACGCTCGGGCGCGGCATTCGCCTTCTACGCAAGAAAAGCTTGGCACACCCGGGTCGCGGCACGTACTTTGCGTGACAAAGTGTTGTGAGTTCGACGGTATGACCCCCGAACACCCCCAACCATCGAGGCGATGACCCTTCCCGCGAGAAGACTCGAAGCCGATCGGCAGCGGCCGACCGCGCTCCACGACCGCGCGATGGACAACCTCCGCTTCATCCGCGAGACCATGGAACGGTCCGCGTCGTTCACGCACGTCTCGGGCATCGGAGGCGTGGGGATGGGGGTCGTTGCCCTGGTCGCGGCCTGGGTGGCTCAGGGGACCAGCACGTCGACGGCGTGGATGGCGACGTGGATGAGCGCCGCCGCCGTGTCACTCGGCCTGACGGTCCTGGCCATGGCGCGGAAGTCCCACGCGGAAGGCATGTCCCTGCTCTCGGGGCCGGGCCGCAAGTTCGTCTGGAGCGTGACGCCGGCCCTCGTCGCCGGCGCGGTGCTGACCGTGGTGCTGGCCAGCTCTGGCGCGTTTGCGCTCCTGCCGGGCATCTGGCTGCTGCTCTACGGCACGGGCGTGGTCACCGGCGGTTCGCACTCCGTGCGACCCGTCCCGCTGATGGGTGCGGCCTTCATGCTGATGGGCGCGCTGGCCCTCATGTCCCCCGCATCGTGGGGCGACGCCTACATGGCCGTCGGCTTCGGCGGACTCCACATCGGCTTCGGCATCGTGATCTGGAGGAAGCATGGCGGCTAATTACGGCGCGGCACGCCGGGCCTCGGACCCAACGCGCGATGACGGTCGGGAGATCGGCGTCGGCGGACCCGAGACCGAGGCGCTCGAGCTCGATCGACTGATTCACGAACGGGTCCGTCTGGGCATCGTCAGCT
>JAOTVL010000169.1 GCA_029863525.1 Gemmatimonadota bacterium | reverse complement strand
GTCACGGCGCTCGGTGCGTGTGGCGGCGAAGCTCCAGAGCCCGCGGACATCGTCTTCCCGGAGGGGTGGCCGTTCTCCATGGACGCAACGCCGGTGGTTGCTCAGAACGGGATGGTCGTCTCCACGGACGAATACGCGAGCCGTGTTGGAGTCGAGGTCTTGCGGGCAGGAGGGAACGCGGTGGACGCGGCCGTAGCGGTGCAGTTCGCGCTCGCGGTGGTGAATCCCGAAGCGGGCAACATCGGGGGTGGCGGGTTCATGGTCCTACGCACCGCGGACGGAGCCACCGCCGCGCTCGACTACCGTGAGAAGGCACCGCTGGGCGCGACCCGCGACATGTTTCTCGATGCGGACGGCAATCTGACCGACCGATCGGTCGTCGGGCATTTGGCCTCGGGCGTACCGGGGACGGTGGCCGGCATGTGGCAGGCGCACCAGCGATTCGGCTCGGCGGAATGGTCCGAGCTCGTGAATCCGGCCGTCGAGCTCGCCCGGGGCTTTGCGGTGAAGGAGCGCTTCCTGAACTCGCTGACCACCTCGATGGTCGCGTCGCTCTCGGCCTTCCCCGCCTCGGCGGCGCAGTTCCTCCCGCGTGAGGGGCAACCGCCGCATGTCGGTGATACGCTGCGCCAGCCCGACCTGGCGGCCACCCTGGCCCGGATCCGGGACGAGGGTCCTGACGGCTTCTACCGGGGTCGAACGGCGGACCTTATCGTGGCGGAGATGGAGCGCGGTGGCGGCATCATCACCCACGAGGACCTGCAGACGTACGAGGCCGCCTGGCGATCGCCCGTCACGTTCGACTACCGTGGGCACACCGTGATCTCGATGCCTCCGTCGTCGTCCGGGGGGCCCACCATGGGCGAAATGGCGAACATCCTCGAGCTCTACGATCTGCCGGCGATGTCGTGGCACGGGCGCGACATGATCCACCTATACGCGGAGTCCTGGAAGCGCGCCTTCGCCGACAGGAACTACTACCTCGCCGACCCCGACTTCGTCGAGATGCCGCTCGATCGGATGACGTCGGATCCGTACGCCGCGGAGCGAGCCACCACCATCTCGATGACTGCGGCGACCCCGTCGTCGGAGATTCGCCCAGGGATGGGGGAGTCGGCCGAAGAGAGTGAGAACACCACCCACTATTCCATTGTCGACGCCGACGGAAATGCCGTGTCCGTGACGACGACCATCAACTCCTGGTACGGCAGCAAGGTCACAGTGACCGGGGCGGGCTTCGTCCTCAACAACGAGATGGACGACTTCGCCGCCAAGCCGGGAACTCCGAACCAATTCGGCTTGGTCCAGGGCGAGAACAACGCCGTCGGTCCGGGCAAGCGAATGCTTTCCGCGATGACACCTTCGATCGTGCTCGACGCGGCCGGCGAGCTCCGCATGGTCACCGGTACGCCGGGCGGCTCGACGATCATCACCACCGTCTTCCAGACGATCTCGAACGTGGTCGACTACGGAATGAACGTGGCGCAGGCCGTCAACGCGCCCCGGGTGCATCACCAGCACCTACCGGATCAGATCTTCTACGAAGCGGGGGGGCTGGCGCCCGCGACCGTGGCGGCTCTCGAGGCGCTCGGGCATACGATGGTCGAGCGTGTGGAGATGTCCGGCGACGTCCAGGCGATTCTCCTGGTCGACGGCATGTTGACGGCATGGTCGGACCCGCGACGAGGGGGTCGGGCGGTCGGGTACTGAGGACTGCGTGCGATCGCGGTCCGCGTGGATGGAGGCGGGTGGCCCCCACTCAAGCACCGGTCAGTGCAGCATGCCGTAGATCAGGTAGTTGATCCCGAGCCGGAACGCGTCGTTGGTGGGGTCGACCGGGAAGTAGCCGCGTGCCGCATATTCCCAATACTCGGCGAGGTCCGAGTTGTGATTCGCGAGGATCATGATCCGCTTTTCCGGATCATTGTCTTCGAAGATCACCATGTACCGAGGCGTGACCCGAACCAGCGGGTGCGGGACGTAGATGTCCTCGACCCGAAAGAACGTCGAGAAGATCGGGTGACCCGAGTCGATCTCGTGCCACACGCCTTCGGGCAGAGCGCGCGCGACCTGCTCGGCCATGTTGTCCCACTGTCGCGCTTCGAAGTCGTCGAAGATCAGGAACCCACCCTTGAGCAGATACGTGCGGAGGTTCGCGATCCCCTCCGCGGTGGTTCCCCAGTAGCCCGGCTCTGAGATGTACAGAATCGGGTTCAGGAAGATGCCGGGGTCCTCGAGGTCGAAGACGTTGCTTCCGGACGAGCTGGCGCGCGTCGCCGTGAACTCGTTGAGCATCGTCTGCATGTTCCGGTCGGCGGCGGGGTAGTCGTGCGCCCACGCGCTGCGTCCCCAGCCGCGCCCGAATCCGTTACCCCTGTACCGGACGCGTGTAAACGTGAAGCGCCCGTCGTACGGCACCTGCTCCTGAAGTCCTGGCCCGGCGGCCGCAGGCCGTGGTTCGGCGCTGCCGGTCGAGATCCAGGTGAGCAGAGAGAGGGCCCCCGCGGCGACGGCTAAGGAAGATGCCTTCATGCGTTATCGTATCGTGCAGGGTGGTTCGTGCGCGAGACGTCCCACCCGGATCGACACCATCGGCCGTGGGTACATCGCCGCATGCACGAGCTTCGCGCCATCGTCCCGTACTTTCGCCCCTACAAGCGGGCCGTCGTTCTGGGATTGTTCTGCGTGGTCTTCGCGAACGTATTCCAGATCGCGGGTCCTTGGTTCATGAAGCTGGCGATCGACGGGATGGGCGATCCCGACGTCACGATGGGACGCATAAGCTTCTACTCGCTCATGATCGTCGTCGTGGCCCTCGTCGGGGGGGTGTTCCGCTTCGGTATGCGTCAGCTCCTGAACGGCGTGAGCCGGAGAATCGAGAGGGACCTCCGGGACGACTTCTTCAGACACCTGCTCCGCCTGGACGCCTCGTTCTACGGTTCGACGCGGACGGGCGATCTGATGAGTCGTGCGACCAACGATACCCTGGCGGTTCGCATGGCCGCCGGTCCGGCGATCATGTACACCGTCAACACGGTGGCGAGTTTCTTCTTGGCCCTGGGCTTCATGCTCTGGATCAGTCCCCGACTGACGCTCTTCGCCATGGTCCCGCTCGTGGTGCTGCCCCCGATCGTCCTGGGCTTCGGCCGGATTATCCACGCGCGCTTCGAGGAGATTCAGGAGCAGTTCTCGTCGCTCTCGACCTTCGTGCAAGAGAACCTCACCGGGGTGCGCTTGATCCGGGCGTACACGCAGGAGAGCGAGCAAGCGCGACAGTTCGACGGGTTCAACGCCGACTATCGGGCCCGCAACATGGGGCTGGTGCTACGGGCCGGTGCCTTCCATCCCGTGCTCATGGGGATCTCCGGCGCCGCGATGGTCCTGGTCACGGGCCTCGGCGCGATCGAGGTGATGGAAGGTCGGATCACGATCGGGGACTTCGTCGCGTTCGGATTCTATCTGATCCTGTTGATCTGGCCGATGATCGCACTCGGCTGGGTCGTCAACCTTTACCAACGGGGTGCGGCCTCGATGGGTCGACTCAACCGGATCTTCGAGGCCCGACCCACGATCGAGCCACCGGAGTACCCGGCCCGGATCGCGGCCGGTGGCGGCTCGATCGCATTCGAAGGGGTCAGCTTCCGATACCCGGGCACGGACCGCCTCGTGCTCGAGGACATCGACTTCACGGTGGAAGCTGGACAGACCGTCGCCGTGGTCGGACCCACGGGCGCCGGAAAGAGCACACTGCTCGCGCTTCTTACACGCATGTATGATCCGACCCAAGGTCGAATTCTACTCGATGGCGTACCACTCCCCGAGCTCGACCCCGCGGAGCTACGTCGGCGCATCGGAATGGTGCCTCAGGATCCGTTCCTCTTCTCCGACACCATCGCCGGCAACATCGGCCTCGGGCTCGACCCGGCGCAGACGGTCGATCCGGAGTGGGACGACGTGGAGAGCGTGGACTGGGAGGAGGACCCCGTCGGGGAGGCGGTCCGGACGTCGGCCGAGATCGCACAACTCCACGAACAGATCGAGGAATTTCCGAAGGGATACGACACGATCCTCGGGGAGAGGGGCATCAACCTGTCAGGCGGACAGAAGCAGCGGGCGACGCTCGCGCGGGCGCTCGCGCGCGACCCGCTGATCCTCATTCTGGACGACGCGTTGAGCGCCGTGGACACCCACACCGAGGCAGCGATTCTCGCCGACCTGCGAAGTGTAACCGGCCGCCGCACCGCGTTCATCATCAGCCACCGGGTCAGCGCAGTGATGGACGCTGACAAGGTGCTGGTACTCGAAGACGGTCGGCTGGTGCAAGAGGGTCGTCACGCCGACCTCATCGCCGAAGACGGTACGTACGCGAGGCTCCTGCGCCGGCAACTTCTGGAGGAGGAAGTCGCGACGGTGGGCGCGGAAGCTGGCGGAGATTGACCCCGATTAGATGCGCTCGAGGATGAACGCCGGTGTGAAACGCGTGAGCCAGGTGGCCAACAGGGTGAATTGACCCGTAATGAGTAGAACCCCCAAGACGATCAGGAGCGCCCCGGAGGCTTTCTCCACGACCGGGATCCACCGGCGGAACCGCTTGAACGTCTGCAGGAACCAGTCGAGCGCCAGCGATGCGATCAGGAACGGCACCGCGAGTCCGAGCGAGTATACGCTGAGCAAACCGACCCCCGCCCACATGGTGTCCTGCGTCATGCCGTAGGTCAGGATCGCGCCGAGGATCGGCCCGATGCAGGGGGTCCACCCGGCCCCGAACGCCATGCCCACCCCCAGGGTGCCCAGATAGCCGGCCGGCTTGTCCGCCAGATGCACGCGCTTCTCCCGCATGAGCGGCGCGAGCCGGAAGATCCCCGCGAGGTGCATCCCGAGGACGATGATGATGAAGCCGCCGATTCTCGTGATCCACACCTCGTACTGCCGAAGGAACTGACCGAGGAAGGACGCGGACGCTCCGAGCAGAATGAAAATCGTGCTGAACCCGACCACGAAGAGCATCGAGTGTATGAACGTCGCCCTTCGGTTCACCCCCTGTTGGAGATCCTCCAGGCTCATGCCCGTGACGAACGTCAGATAGCTCGGCACCAGCGGCAGGACACACGGTGAGAGGAACGAGAACACCCCAGCGGTAAACGCGATGGCGATTCCGACTTCGGCTTCGTTCACGGTCGATCTCTCTCCAGTTCGGTTCTCGAGCGGTCCGCCTCACGCTCTCGGGCACGAGCTCGCCGCGCCTGCATGTAGGCCCGCACACCCGTAGTCACTCCAACCCAGGCACCCACGACGGCGAACGAATAACCTACCGCCACGGGAGCCAGGAAGCCGAGGACCGACACGAGCAGCACGGCAATCGACAACGCGCCGAGAACCGTCCGGTCTTCACGGCCCAGCATGCGGTTCCCCGCCAGCGCGTCGCCGAGAACTTCGCCCGCCCGCACCACCGACGCCATCGTCAGGCGCCCGGGAGACGATCCCAGCTCCTTGAGCCGACGCTCGAAACGGACCGCCAGCGGGTCCTCCGGATCGAGCGACTCGGTCGACATCCCGAGCGCGGTCGAGACGGTCCGGCCCCCGATCGAGGGTCCGCCGGGCAGCACGATCTCGACCGAGCTCGCCAGATCCGCCAGGAACAGACCTTCGAGCTGCTGTGCGAACCCCTCGTCCAGAACGCCGACGTCGAGCTCCCAGTTCCCCAGAAGGCTGGCCGAGTTGAGATTGCTCGAACCGATCCGACTCCAGACACCGTCGACCACTGAGGTCTTCGCGTGGATCATCGCTCCCTGCCACTCGAAGATCCGGACGCCGGCCTCGAGCAAGTAACGGTAGCCGCCACGCGAGATCGACCCGACGATCGGCCAGTTGTTGTGCGCCGGCACCAGAATCCGCACGTCGACGCCCTGCTGGGCGGCCGCGGCGAGTGCTTCCGAGACGGACCGTGGAGCGACGAAGTAGGCGTCCGTGATCCAGATGGAGCGCCGCGCCCGGTTCGCGACCATGTGCAGCGTGCGATACACGCGCGTTCGACCGGGCT
>JAOTVL010000168.1 GCA_029863525.1 Gemmatimonadota bacterium | reverse complement strand
CGTCGACGATCCGACCGCCGAGCACCTCGACGATCGAGAGGTCGATCACGCGGTGACCGCGCCAATGAGCGCCTCCAGTGGTTTCCACGTCGACGACCGCGAATGGGACGTCGGCCAACGAGACACCGAGGGGCACCACCGACGGATCGAGCGACCAAACACCCTCCCCGTCGACCCGGAAGCGAGGATCCGCGCCGAGCAGATGGAAGACGGCCGCCGAAGCGGCGCCGGGATGCCCCGACAGCCCGAGCACCTGCCGGGCGACATCGAGGGTGTGGACCGGACCCTTTGCGAGCAGATCCGCGGCGGAGCGAACGAGCGAAGCGTCCTCGCCGCGGGTCACGCGTTACGCTCGGCCTGCGAGATCGCGAAGGAGAGCGCTTCGAGCTCCATCACGAGATTCACGTCCTGCACTGGGACCTTCGGCGGCACGTTCAACCGGATCGGCGCGAAATTGAGGATTCCTTTGACCCCTGCCTCCACAGCACGTTCGGCCATCTCCTGCGCCGCCGAGGCGGGTATCGCGAGGATCACCAATTCGACGTCGAGCTCACGGAGCACCTCTTCGAACACGTCGGGAGAGCGAACCGTCTGTTCACCCCACGCCTCTCCGATTTTCGCGGGGTCGGCATCGAAGATCGCGACGCAGTCGTACCCCCTGGCCTGAAACGCTGGGTAATCGAAGAGCGCGAGGCCGATCCGCCCGGCACCCACCAGCCCCACCCGCCATGAACGATCGATCCCGAGGATCTGGCGAAGGCGGGCACGCAGCTCGTCGACCTGATAGCCGAGCCCGCGTTTGCCGAACGAACCGAAGTGCGAGAGATCCTTGCGAACCTGTGCCGCCGTCGTCTGGCCGCGCGCCGCCAGCTCCTCGCTCGAGATCGTTCCACCGCTGCCTTCGAACCCCTCGAGGGACCGAAGATAGTGCGAAAGGCGCCGGACCGTACTTTGGGGGATCTTCCTGGTCACCGAGTCGCCGAAGGTCAGGTAGGGAGCCGTGATTCCCGCTGTTTGTGAAAAACTTCACAAATGTAGGCGCGGGCCCGGATCGCGGCAACGCGCCTTCGGCTACGGCAAAGCGCCAGAGAGTTGGATGAACGCCTCGGGCGAGACTCGTTCCGGTCGATCATTCGCGGACACCCCCGCGACGTCGGCCGCGTGTTCGATCTCGGTTTCGTCGTACCCGAGGTCGGGGTGGTCTCGGAGAATCCGACGGAGCTGCTTCCTCCTCCACTGGAACGAAGCCCGAACGATCCGGCGAAGAGCCTCTTCCTCACCGGCGGTCGTGCGTTCCGGGTGGTGAGGGGTGATCCGCAGCACCGCGGAATCGACCCCCGGCACCGGTCGAAAGGCCCCCCGACCCACCTTGAAGAGCCGCGTCGCGGTCGCCACGGAGCGGACGCCCACCGAGAGCGCCCCGTACGCCTTGGAGCCGACCGGTGCGACGATTCGGTCCGCGACCTCGTCTTGGACCATGAGGACGATGTCCGCGGGGCGCGGCCGCTCGAGCAGCCGGAAGATGATCGGTGTCGTGATGTTGTAAGGGATGTTGCCCACGACGCGGGTGGAGCCCGGATTCCGAAAATGGGCCTCGAGCGACTCCTCGAGGATGTCGCCATGAATGACCTCCACGTCTTCACGGTCCGCAAACCGGGTCCGAAGCGCCGCCGCGAGCCCGTCGTCCAGCTCGACGAGGACCAGGCGTGCGACCCGCCCGACCAGGTGCCGAGTGAGCGCGCCTTTTCCCGGGCCGATCTCGAGCACTTCGTCGTCGGGTCCGGCACCGAGCGCGTCGACGATCTTGCGCTGCAGATTCGCGTCGACGAGAAAGTTCTGGCCAAGCGAGCGCTTGGCCCGGTGCCGTGTCTCGCCGGAGCTCATGCCCTCCTCGGATCGCCCATCGCGGGCGACGCGCTCACCCTCGAACGACGAGTGCCGTCCGGTCGTCCGCGAGGGACGACCAGCTGTCGTCGGACGAAAGTCCGAACAGCTCGTCGATGATCTCGGGAGCGGGCCGGAATCGGCTTTGCACGGCGGCCTCGATCACCTGGGTCTCCCCATTCTTCAGGCCCTTGGTGGCCAAGGTGTCGGAGAGGCCGTCGGTAAAGAGGAGCAGGAGGTCTTCTCCGCTGCTCCACGCGACGCTGTTCTCGTCGTACGAATCGGGACCGGCGAACCCCACCGGCGGATCGGTCGCGCCGAGCCGCTCTGCCTCACCGTCGCTACGGATCGCGAAGGCGTGGGGATGCCCCGCGTTCGCATATACCAGGACGCCGGCGGCAGGGTCGATCACCGCGTAGAACACGGTGAGAAACATCTCCGTGGACGCGAGCTCGTCGCTGAGCGCGTCGTCCAGCTTCCTGAGGACGGCAGCGGGTGATTCGGCCTCTCGAGCATAGATCCCCGCCGCGCTCATGGTGAGCGTCATGATGAGCGCCGAGGGGAAGCCGTGCAGAGAGACGTCGCCGAGCATGACGCCGACGCGATCGCCAGGTAGCTCGAAGAGCTGATAGAAATCGCCCCCGACGAGTTCCGTCGGTTGCACCCGGGCCGCCGCTTCCGCCGCGGGGAATCGCTCGGCGACGGGAAGTAGCTTCATCTGGAGGTCGTGCGCGAGCTCCATTTCCCGCGCCATTCGCTCCTTGGAGAGGCTCTCCTGAACGAGCCGGTTGTTCTCGATCGCCGCGCCGATCTGCGAGGCGATCGCCGCGAGCAACTTCTGGTTGGCCGCGCTGAAGCGTCCCCCGTCCAGGCGTCCGATGAGGTTGATCACCCCGACCGTTCGGGCGCCACCGGATGCCGGCGAGTATCGGATCGGCACCGACAGAAAGGAGTCGGCCGTGGCACCCGCAGCGCGTTCGGCCGACGACGGCTGTCGGGACGCGATCATCGATCGGCCCTCTTGGAAGACCATGGTGGTGATGGTGGCCGGGTCGTCGGAGGAGAGTGCGTCGGGGCGCCCGTCGTCCCCCACCTCGGCCGTCAAATGCAGTGCCCCATCCCCCGTCTCGTAAACCCAGAGCGACCCGCGCTTCGCGCCCATGACGTCACGCACCTCGGCCAGGATCGTGGCGGCGCCGCTGTCGAGGTCCAACGTTGAGCCAAGCGTCTCGCTGATCGAGTAGAGCAGGTTGATCTCCTCGAAGCGCTCGGAGAGCTCATACGTGAAGAACTGGATCTCGCGGGTGGCTTCGAAGCCTTGGATGAGCGCCGGGGTCAACGCCGCCGAAACGGCCTCGACTGACGCCGAACGGGCACCGAGCACCTGGAGATGCAGTTCCGGCCCGAGATGAGGCACGAGGGAGCTCGTCGCCGGCTCCGTGCCCTCTTCGATGGCGCAGGGGTCCGTCTGATAGAGCACTTCATCCGCCGCGCCGGGCTCGGTCGCCGGGACGATGATCCGGAGGACGGCGCCGAAAGCCCCCTCGAAGTCGTGGATCGTCTGAACCACCGGTTCCGGCAGGGCCGCGGAGGCCAGCCGGTCCGGGCTGCTCAAGCCTGCGCGCCGCCTTCGAAGGCGCCGCCGGAGTCGAGGCGCAGAACGAGCGTGACTTCGTTGCCGAGGTCGTTGAACGAGACCTCGTCGAGGAGCGAGCGCATCAAGAAGAGACCCCGCCCACACGGGCGCGTGATGTTCTCCGGGAGCGTGGGGTCCGGCACACGTGTGGGATCGAAGCCCACACCCTGATCTCGGATGGTCGCGCGCAACATCCCACCGCGGACCACGACTTCGACCAGAACGTGCTTCGACGGATCACGGCCGTTCCCGTACAGCATCGCGTTGGCGAGCGCCTCGGTCAGGCCCACACGGAAGTTCAGGTTGAGTCGACGAGCATGCTCGGTGCAGGCCTGACAACGGCTCATCACGTAGTCGACCGCGCCTTCGATCGACCGAATATCGGTCGGGAGCTCGAGGACGAGATCGGAGTCCATGTCAGGACGCATGGGGGTCACCCGGTCAAAACCCCTCGAGTGCCTGCGCCTTGTCGTCCGAGATACGGAACAGCGTGTCGAGCTTGGTCAGCTCGAACAGGGTCCGTAGGTCCTCGTTCAAGCTCGACAATCTGAGCTCGCCACCCTGCTCACGGATCTTCTTCGATAGGCTGACCAACACCCCGAGACCCGAAGAGTCGATGTATCCGGTCTCGGCAAAGTCGATGACGAATTTCCGGTCGCCACCCTCCAACTGCTCGAGCACCTGCTGCTTGAGCTCTTGGCGGTTACCGACGATGAGCTGGCCCTCGACCTCGACCAGCGTTACACCGTCGTGCTTGGACACCTGAAAGCTCATGGACTCGACGCTCCTCGCGTGGATGCTGGGAATGCGGCCTACTGGACGGATCGAAAGAGAAGACGCCGAGCGAATATGTCGCCCTCGACGCTCACAATAGTAAAAAGGAAACAAATGAACGGGCAAGAATTTCCGCCGCCCGATCCGGCTAGTCGGCCTGGAGCGAGGTGATGCACCCGACTGCCACGACGTCTCCGGAAGAGGCACCTCGGGACAGGTCGTTGACCGGGGCCGACAGTCCCTGGAGGACCGGTCCGAGCGCGACCGCGCCACCCAGGTACTGAACCAGCTTGTAGGAGAGGTTGGCAGCGCCCAGGTCGGGAAAGACGAGCACGTTGGCCCGCCCCGCGACGGGAGAGTCCGGTGCCTTGCGCTCCGCAATGGCGGGCACGAGCGCCGCGTCGGCCTGCATCTCCCCGTCCGCCGCGACGTCCGGTGCCAACCCGGCGAAGGTCGAGAGCGCCCGTCGGACTCGCTCCACGTGCGGCCCACCCGCAGACCCCTTGGTGGAGTAGGAGAGGAACGCGACGCGCGGCTCGTCTCCCACGATTCTTCGGCGGGCGACGACCGCCGAATGCGCGATCTCGGCAAGCTGCTCGGACGTCGGCTCCGGCACGACGCCGGCGTCGGTGAACGTGAGTACCGCCGGTCCGGCCGAATGCTCGGGACCGAAGACCATGTAGAACGAAGAGCTCAGCGTGCTCGTCCCGGGCGCTAGGCCCACGCCCGTCAGAGCCGCGCGCACCACGTCCGCGGTGGTCCGCACGCATCCGGCCACCATTCCGGCGACCTCTCCTGTCGCGACGAGCGTAGCGCCCTGCATGAGCGCGTCGCACGCCATGGCGTTCAGCCGTCCCTCGGGGTCCCCTCGATCAGAACGACGCTCCGTGACGTGGTCGAGCGTCCTTCTGACGAGGCCGTCGTCACCCGTGTCGCGCAGTTCGACGGCGCCCGGATCGACACCCCGCTCCGACAGCCCGCGTCGCACTTCGTCCACCGGCCCGAGCAGGACGGGCTCGAAGAGGCGATCGCGCACAGCGATGCTGACCGCATCGAGAACACGTCCGTCGGTCGCCTCCGGGAGGGCGAGCCGGCGGGACCGCGCGGCCGCCCGTTCGCGGAGCGTCACGAGGAAATCGGGTCGGGGCGTCGCGTCGCCGACGACCGTGTCGCTCATTCGGCCAGCTTGAGGCGCAGCTGTTCGAAGACGGATGGGGAGACGAAGCTCGACACGTCGCCCCCGAGCTTCGCCACTTCGCGTACCAACGACGACGAGATGAAGGAGTTCTGGACCTCCGGCACCAGAAAGATCGTCTCGACTTCCCCCCACAGCTCCTGGTTCATCTGAGCCATCTGGAGCTCGTACTCGAAGTCGGATACGGCGCGCAGCCCTCTGATGACGAGGTGCGCACCACGTTCCTTCGCGAAGTCGACCAGGAGACCCGAGAACGAAACGGCCTCGATGCGCTCCTCATCGGCGAAGACCCCCTTGATCAGGGCAACTCGTTCTTCCACCGAGAAGAGCCCTTGCTTGGTGTGCGTGCTCGTGTGGGCGACGGCGACGAAGATCGTGTCCGCGACCCGCAATCCGCGCCGCACGATGTCCTCGTGACCCCGAGTGATGGGGTCGAAGGATCCTGGGTAGAGCGCGACGACCGGCCGCGGACGCTTCATGGTGGGCTCGTCAGCGTAGAGAGGGCGGTGTCCCCGTACCGGCGCGTTCTCGCGCCCTCGGGGAGGGTCAGGGATTCGCGAAAAGGATGCTCCAACCACAGTTCCTTCGCAAACGGGCTCTC
>JAOTVL010000049.1 GCA_029863525.1 Gemmatimonadota bacterium | reverse complement strand
ACGATCCAAATGTGGCCTCGCGAGTCGACGTCGACGCCGATGGTCGCGCCCATGATCCAATGGTTGGGAAGTGGCTTCGGCCAGAAAGGGTCGACTTGGAACTGTGGTGCCATGCCGGCCGCCGTGTAGTCGGCGTTGACGGTCTCGTTCATTCCCTCCGAGGCGCACGCCATGACGACGACCGTCAGGGTGAGTCCCGCGGCGGCCAAGACCTTTCGTTTCTGCATTCTCGCAGCTCCCCAATGCGAAGACGGTATTCGACGAGAGCCGATAGCGTACGTGGTGGCCGCGGATCCGGCAATCGACCGGCCTTGTCGGGACCGACGCCTCTCGTAGCTTCGCGGCATGACCGATCCGACTCGGCTTCGCCGCACCGCCGCCCTCGCCGTGGCCCTCGTCATGCTTCTCCCCACGTGGTCGGGCGAAGCCCACGAGATTCCCGCCGACGTCACGGTACAGGCGTTCGTAAGGCCCGAGGGCCGCACGTTGTCCATGCTGGTGCGTGTTCCGCTTCAGGCGATGCGCGACTACGACTTCCCCACACGGGAGCCGGGCTATCTGGTCGTGTCGGAGGCGCGAGAGAAGGTCGTCGAAGCCGCGGATGTCTGGATCGCAGACTACGTCACCATGCGCGAGAACGGAGAGGCACTCGGCCGACCTTCGGTGAGCGCCGTGCGCGTGGCCATACCGGGAGACCGAGCCTTCACGACGTACGAGCGTGCGCTCGCCAACGTCCGATCAGAGCCGCTTCCGGACCGAATCGAGCTACCCCCGCAGCAGGCGATGTTGGACGTGCTTCTCCAGTGGCCGATCGAGTCGGAGGAGTCCGAGTTCTCGATCGAGTCCGGCCTCCAGCACCTCGGCCTGAGAACCGTGACGGTGCTTCGCTTCCTCCCTGCCGGGGGGGCGGAGCGGGCGTTTCAGTACTCTGGAAACCCCGGGCTGCTGCGCCTCGACCCTCGCTGGCACCAGGCTGCCTGGCGATTCACCGTCTTCGGCTTCGAGCACATTCTCGACGGCATCGACCATCTGCTCTTCTTGCTCTGCCTGGTCGTGCCGTTACGCAGCTTTTGGGCGTTGGTGCCGATCGTGACTTCGTTCACCATCGCGCACTCGATCACGCTCATCGCCGCCGCGCTCGGGCTCGCTCCCAACGTTCTGTGGTTTCCGGCGCTCATCGAGACGCTCATCGCACTGTCCATCGTCTTCATGGCGTTCGAGAACATCCTCGGGACGTCGCTCGCGAAACGGTGGATGGTCGCGTTCGGCTTCGGACTGGTCCACGGCTTCGGCTTCTCCTTCGCCCTCTCCGAGTCGCTCCAGTTCGCGGGGGCACACCTCCTCACGTCGCTGCTCTCCTTCAACATCGGCGTCGAGCTCGGCCAACTCTTCGTGCTGGCGCTCGTGGTTCCGATCCTCCGGCTGAGCTTCCGCACGTGGCTGCCACCCGTCATGGGTGTCGTGCTGCTGTCCGCCCTACTCGCCCACACCGGATGGCACTGGATGCTCGAACGGGGTGGGCAGCTCATCCAATACGACTTCGCGGCGCCCGTCCTGAACGCGGCCTTCGCGGTGATCGCCCTGCGTTGGATCATGCTGGCGCTCATCGTCGGCGGGGTGCTCTGGGCGCTGAAGGGCCTGTTCGGTCGATTGGATCAGCGGGTGGCCCCTCCCGAGGCGGCCGAGGCCGTCATTTTGCCTGGCGCGAGCGGCGAGAGCACCGCACTCTGATGCCCGCTTCCCTTGTCCGAAGATCTCGCAGGAGTCACGCACCGATGCGCGCACGTCTCTCGATCCTCCTAGGCGTCACCATGGTGGCGGTCGCCCTCGCCACTCCGGGACTCGTCTCTGCCCAGATGATCGCCCCCAACCCGTATGCTCCGGTCCGGAGCGATTGGGGTGAGCTCCCGAACGGGAGGGAGTGGGGCGCGACGAGTGCGGTGTATCCGTCGCCCGACGGTATGACGATGTGGGTCGCCGAGCGTTGCGGCGCAAACGTCTGCGAGGATCCGAACGGCGTCGACCCGGTCCTGCAGTTCGATCTCGACGGCAATCTGCTTCGCAGCTTCGGGTCAGGACTCATCTATTGGCCGCACGGCATCTACGTGGATCGAGAGGGCAATATCTGGGTCGCCGATGCGGTCGGATACGGTCCAGAGCCCGCGGGACGTGGCCACGTCATCGTGAAGTTCAATCCCGAGGGCGAGGTTTTGATGACGCTCGGCGAGCGCGGCAACCCAGGCAACAGCCGCACACAATTCACGCGTCCCTCCGACATGCTGGTTGCCCCCGATGGCTCCATTTTCGTGGTCGATGGCCACCACGCGAACGGGAATAATCGGGTGGTCAAGCTCGCGCCCGACGGTACCTTCCTCATGGAATGGGGGCGCACCGGAACCGCCAACGGCGAGTTCCGCGATCCGCACGCGCTCGCCATGGATTCGCAGGGGCGGATCTTCGTGGGTGACCGGGCCAACAGCCGGATCCAGATCTTCACGCAGAACGGCGAGCACCTCGAGACGTGGTATCAGTTCGGGCGCCCCAGCGGACTCTTCATCGACGAGGACGACGTGCTGTACTCGGCAGACTCTGAGTCGAACACCGCACGTAATCGTGGCTGGCAGCGGGGCATCTACATCGGGAGCGCGCGCACCGGATTCGTGACGGCCTTCATCCCCGACCCCGAGCCCGATCCGGACAACTCGGGGACGAGCGCCGCGGAAGGGGTGGCTGTCGACGCGTTCGGCAACGTGTACGGAGCCGAGGTCGGCCCCCGTCGCATGAGGAAGTACGTGAGGCGGGAGAGTGGCGTGCACCGCTGACGCGCCCGGACCGGGCGGGCTCGCGCTAGAACTCGCGCCAGTCTGACTCGAGCACCTTCCGGTAGACCTCACTCACTGCGAAGAGCTCCACGACCTCGCTGTCGAGCATGCCGTCGTCCGCTTCGGCGCGGAGGATTTGGATCGCCTTCTCGACCGGCATCGCCTTCTTGTAGGGGCGGTCCGACGCAGTGAGGGCGTCGAAGATGTCGCATACGGTCATGATGCGGGTTTCGAGCGACAAGTGCTCGGCCGTGGCGCCGTCGGGATACCCGCTACCATCGAGCCTCTCGTGGTGCCCTCGGACGATCTCGGCGAGGCGTGAAAGATCTTCGGTCCAAGGGATGTTCACGAGAAAGTCATGTGAGTGGACGACGTGTGATTCGATCTGCCGTCGCTCGTTTTCGTCCAAAGATCCGCGCTTGATCCGCAGGAAGTGAAGCTCGTACGCGGTGAGGTATGGCTGCTCCTCCCCCGTCGGATCGAGAAACGTCGCCTCTGCGATTTCGTCCAGGATCGCGGCTGCCTCCTCGCCGAGCACACGAGGGGTGTTCGCCTGTTGAACCGCCGCCCAGTATCGCTCGACCCTTTCGAGATCCCTCTCGAGCTCCGCCTCGACGGCGGCGACGTCGTCCGCCGCTTCCTCGGGTCCCTTCTCGGCGATCAGCGTCGCCCGGCACTCGGCGGCCTCGAGCCGGAGCATGGCACGGATCAGAACGAAGCGGTCGCGCACCTGCGCGCCGAGGACGGGGGAGAGCTTGTTCTGCTTGACGAGCACCTCCTCGCGAACGCTGACCTTTCCGAAATCGTGGAGCAGTCCGGCATAGCGCAGCTGCTTCATCTGAGCGTCGGTGAAGAACACGTGGGCGAAGGGCCCGTCGGTCTGCTCGTTGATGAGCTGAGCCATATCACAGGTCAGCTCGGTCACGCGCACGGAGTGCCCCGATGTCGTCGGGTCCCGGCGGTCGATCGCCGTCACCGCCGCCTTGATGAAGCCGGCGAAGAGATTCTCGATGTCCTGATGGAGGCGACCGTTCTCGATAGCGACCGCGGCCTGACCCGCGAGCGACGACACGATTTCGACCTCGCGGTCGGTGTAAGGGAGCACCCAAAGGTCGGAGTCCCCGTCGGTACGAATCTCGGCTTCCGGCGAGCTCTTCCGATTGATGAGCTGAAGCACCCCGACGACCTTGTCGCGGTGATCGATCATCGGCACCGTCAGCATCGATTTGGCTCGATACCCGTACTTGTCGTCGAAGGCCTCGCGATTGAACGAATACGGCACGTCGTCGCCGAGCTCATACACGTTCGCGAGGACGAGCGGATCGGCGGTGGTAGCCACGTATCCGGCGATCGAGGTCTGGTCTAGCTTCAGCCGAAACGTGAGACTCGGCAGATCAGGGAGGGTATCGATCTGTGAAGCGATGAAGTGGAGCACGCGCTCTCCGTCCTCGTCTTCTTCGACCAGGTACAGGCTTCCCGCGTCCGATCCGGTCAACGAGCGGGCCTGTCTGAGGATCAGGTCGAAGAGCGTCAGCGGGTCGCGCTCGCCCATGAGGGCCATCCCGACCTTGCTCATCTCCCGGAGCGCCTCGCGGGAACGCTTCAGCTCGGCGCGCAACGCCTCGACATCATCGGAGGCGACCGACGACGAAGCGCCGGGTGCGTCGGTCATCGCATGAGCTCGTCGGCCCGGTCGGAGGCCTTGCGCGCCTCCTCCTCGTGCCCGAGCTCGGCGAGGATCTCGCTCTTCAGGGGGTAGAGCTCTTCACTGAGCCTCGCCTTGCGCTCCAACGGCTCCAGCGCCGCACGCACGTCATAGGACAACTCGAGATCCCGAAACGCCCGAGCCGGAGCGGGCGAGTCTTCCGTGGATCGTGCTTCTCACGGTCGACTCTCCAACTTGTAGTCGACGCCCTCCTGCGCTCCATCGACGACGAGGTCGCTCCCGGCGCGTGCCGATTCTTCGCGCATCTTCGCGATGATGGCATCCAAATCGTGGTCCGTCCGCGTCGGGTCGTGATGGGAGAAAAGGACGCGTCGAACTCCGCCCGCAATGGCCAACTGCAGCGCCTGCTCGAAGGTGGAATGCCCCCAGCCAACTCGATCCGGATACTCCTCACCCGTATACATCGCGTCATGGATCAAGAGGTCCGCGTCTCCCACGAAGTCCACGATCCGTCGGTCGAAGCCGGGCTCCAGTTCCCCGTACATAGTGCCCTCGAGCTCGTTGTCCGGAATGAAGCAGATCACCTTGCCGGCGACTTCGATGCGGTACCCGATCACGAAGGAGGGATGTCTGACGCGCATGACGCGGAGCGTCGCGTCGCCGACACCGTATTCACCCTCGTTGAGGTGCTCGAACTCCATTTCGGCGGCCACGAAGCTGAAGGGGACCGGGAAGTAGATCGGGCCCATTTGCCCCGCGAATAGGTTCTGGACGTCGATGCCATTCTGTTTGGGGCCGATCACCCGGATTCTGTCTTCGGCGTCGTAGAGCGGGGCGAAGAAGGGGAAACCCTGGATGTGGTCCCAGTGGAAGTGCGTCAGGAAGATCGGAATGGCGTTGGGGCCGCGTTCCGCGATGCCCTGCCCGAGCAGACGAATGCCCGAGCCGGCGTCGAAGATGAGGCGCTGCTCGCCGACCGAGACCTCGAGGCACGTCGTATTGCCTCCGTACCGGACGGTCTTGGGGCCCGGAGAGGGGATCGAGCCGCGCGTGCCCCAGCAGTGGACCGTGACGTCGTGATTGTCCAACCGGCCTTCCGAGTCTGGGAGTGAGCAGTACCGGCCGCGGTGGTCTGCCTTCGCGGGGGCTTCGCTCGCAATGTAGGGGCGCGTCGAGCCGACCCGCGAGGGCTGTTGCCGTCTCGCGGTCGCTTACGGCTGTGCATAGCTTGTGATTCCCGGAATCACCGCTCCGACGAGTCTGGTACTCCCGATGGATCCACCCACCACATCTGTCGTGCCGGACAGCCCTCCCCCGACGCTGACCCGTGAGCAGATCAGCCTCCGGCTCCGAGAGGTTGCGCTGTTTCAGGGTCTTGGTCAGGACGATCTCGGGGAAATCCTCCGGATTTCCGAGGCGGTGCGGGTGGACGCGGGTGAATACGTTTTCGAGGAAGGCGAGCGAGGAGACCACTTCTTCGTGATCGTGCATGGTCGCATCGAGCTGAGGAAGGCGACCGGACACGGGTTCAAGAAGCTGGCCGTCCTCAAGGCAGGGCAGGCGTTCGGCGAGATGGCTCTTCTGAACCAGACGCCCCGGTCGGCGTCCGCCTACGCGCTCCAGGACACCTATTTGTTGTCGGTGTCTCGGGCCGCATTCAGTCTGATGCTCGGTGGGGACACGCTCTCCGTTCGGCTCCTCAAGAACCTGTCGAAGGCGTTGTGGGCGACGTCCGTCCGGTTGGCCGCGCAACAAGGCCGAGCCTCGACCGACAACGACACCGGCCACGAGACGCTTGCCGAGTTCAACCGGCTCTTGCGCGCACGGTTGTTGCCCCGGGTGACGCCCAGGGTGAGCGGCTACGACATCGCGGCTTCGACGCTCGCGCCCAGGCAGGGTTCGGGCTCGACGTCGTGGGATTGGTTCGTGTTGACCGACGGTCGGCCCGCGTTCGCGGTCATGAAGGCCGTGAAGAACGATATCTTCTCTGCGCAGCGGCTTGCCGCGGCACGGATGCTGCTGCGAAGCCTCGCGGCGGAACCGCACGCTTCGCTGGGAGAGTTCGCGACGAAGGTTTCGCGTGGCCTGCGTGCCGGATGGATCGAGGGGCTGTCGGGGCCCGTGATGTTGGGCGTCCTCGCCCTCGCCGACGGGGCAGCAGAGTGGGTCGAAGCGGGCCCGATCACCGGCGTCGTGGTGCGCTGGGACGGCGACGCCGAAGACCTGAATCGTCACGCGCCGCCTCTGGGCGACGACGGTGATCGCGCCTACGAGTCCGAAGTGGTCGTCTTGGCCAAGGACGACTGCATCGTCGCGCTCACGGATACCCACTTGGACGCCCTCGGGTCGGTCGCGTCGGTCCTGGCGGAGGAGGAGGTCGTCGATTCTCGCGAGACTTTGTCGAGAGTTTTGGGCAGAACCCGCCCGCATGGGTCCGTTGGGGCCGAGGCCGCCGACCTCAGTGCCGTCGTCATCGTGCGGACCGCTCCGTCCCTCTGAGGGGTATCGTTGCGACCCTGGCCCTCACGCCGGGCGACTGGAGCACTGCGAAGGGGAATCATGGCAGTCACCGAAAAGGACGTGCGCAACGCCCTCAAAGGCGTCAAAGATCCCGAACTGGGCCTCGACCTCGTGGTCTTGGGCCTGATCTATGACATCGACGTGAAAGGAGCGCACGTGGACGCGGTCATCTCACTCACCTCGCCCATGTGCCCGGTCGCGGGCCAGATCGTGGACAATGTCCGGGAAACGATCGAAGGCGTCGAAGGAGTCGAGAGCGCCGAGGTAGAGCTCACCTTCGACCCGCCTTGGACGCCCGACAGGATCAATCCCCTGATCCGGTCTTCACTCGGTCTCTGACAAGGCACGCAGCATCACCCCGCCGTACTTTGACCCAGGGACGGCGTAATCTACCTTTCCGTGTTACAGATTGTCGTCGGTCGTGACGAAAGTGTCATATCACAGAGGGAGCCATGAGCCGGTTCACCGAGGAAGAGCTGATCGAGAAGGTCCAGAACGGATACATGGTCGAGAGCCCGGAGGATATGACCGAGGGCTACCGAAAAGCCCTGCGCGTGCAGCTCACGGTGCAGGCAGACACCGAGCTCATGAGCGCGCCGTCGTACTGGATGGCCGCGCGTCACGCCCCGTCGACCAACACGCAGGTCAGTGCGCACGCGATCATCCAGGACGAGCTCGCGCACGCGAACATCGCCTACCGGCTCCTGGAGGACATCGGGGAGTCGAAGGAACACCTTGTCTACGGTCGTCAGCCGCACGAGTTCAAGCATCCGTACGGATTCGACCAGCCGCTCGACAACTGGGCCGACCTGGTGGTCGCCAACGGCTTCTTCGACCGGGCCGGCATCACGCTGCTTTCGGATGTCTACCACAACACGTCGTATGCCCCACTGAAGCGAGCCCTGGTAAAGGTCGACATGGAAGAGACCTTCCACCTTCGTCACGGGGAAGTGTGGATGCGACGGCTGTCGAAGGCGGGTGGAGAGGCGAGCGAGATGCTCCAGCGCTCGGTCGACTGGATGTTTCCCATGACCATCGAGTGGTTCGGGCTACCGGATGACCTCAAGCGGCACTCCGGACAGCTCGACTACAAGCTCAAGGGCCTGACGAACGACCAGCTCCGTCAGGTGTGGATGGCGTCCACCGTTCCGCTCTGTGAAGAGCTGGGTCTCGATGCGCCGGCGCACTGGGATCAGGAGAAGGAGGAGTACGTACTGGACTATCCGTTCCCGTGCCAGTACGACGCCGAGGAGAAGCGATGGGCGTTCGACGAAGGCGAGATCAGCTGGGACGACGTCTTCGCGCGCTGGAAAGGCCGCGGCCCCATGAACGAGATCTATGTGGAGTCGGTTCAACGATCACGGATGGACGTGAGCCGTTGGTTCAACGGCAAGGCGGCCGCGTGACGTCTGTCCGAAAACAGGAGGCCCGCCGGTGAGCGTCACGGTGCTGCCGATCGCTCCACGGCCTGACGGGGGCCTGGCGTCTCACCTCTCCGTCCACAAGAGCGGAGGACGCGACCGTTGGTCAGAGCCGCTCACGGCGCCACCCGAAGATCCTGTGCAGGCGACCTGGGGCCTCCTCCAGGAGGTGCTGGACCCGGAGATCCCCATCAGTCTTCCTGAGCTCGGATTGATCTACGGTGTGGAGTGGGAGGGAGGCGTGGCCCGTGTTCGGCTGACGTTCACGGCGACCGCGTGCCCGTGCATGGAGTTCATCCGCGAAGACATCACGGACCGACTCGAGGCCGAGTCGTGGATCGACGCCGTGGAGATCATCGAGGTCTGGGATCCTCCATGGACCAGCGAACGGATCACCCCTGAAGGACGCGCGAAGCTGCGCAGACTCGGAGTGAGCGCATGAGCATGCGGGAGAAGGTCTACGACGTCTTCGCCCGGAAAGACCGCGGAGATCAGCTGGTTCACATCGGGTACGTCGACGCGTTCGACGACGACACCGCCAAGGTGCACGCGTGGACCACGTACGACGAGGAGCGTTGGTTCGAGATGTGCGTCGTCGAGCGCACCGCGATCATCCCGGTCAACCGGCAAGACGGCCCATTCGCGAAGGCCCGGAGGGAAGCACATGAGTGACGCGCTCGACGTGGGAAGCCTGGACCGCACACAACGGGACGCTCTTCGGCGCCTCGTGTTGTCACTGGCTGACTCCAAACGACTCATGGGCATCCGATATTCGGATTGGCTCCTCGGCTCACCGTCCATCGAGACCGGCATCGCAACGTCGTCGATGGCGCAGGACGAGTGGGGTCACGCACGGCTTCTGTACTCGATGTTGAAGGACCTCGACATCGATCCCGTGCCGATCGAGCACGATCGGGCGTCGGAAGAGTACGCATCGGTCGCGCCGCTCGACGAGGAGATGCCCGACTGGGCTGCCTTGGTCGCGGCGATTTGCCTGGTTGACGGCGCGATGACCACCATGCTGGAGTCGTTCGCCGAAGGGAGCTTCGAGCCGGCGCGAGGTCGGGTCCCCAAGATGCTCGCCGAAGAGGAGTTTCACGCGAGCCTCGGCTCCGCATGGTTCAAGCGACTCGCCGGAGCCGGAGGTGATGCGCACCGACTCCTCGGCGAGGCGACGCGCGCGATGATCCCGGACCTTCTGGCATGGGTCGGTGCGGACGACGGCCCGGCGCGCGCCATGGTCGAGGCCGGCGTCATCGGCGATGCCGATGGGCGCGTCGTGGCGTTCCGAGACCGCGTCCGGGCGCTGACGGCACTCGTCGATGTAGATGTGGACGCGGTCGTGCCCTCGGAGGATTGGGACCCCGCACGGGCTCGGTCACCGGGTCACCCTTCCGAGGAAGCGGTCGAACGGGCGCGCGGTGATCGCAACCGCGCGCTCTTCGTCGAGTAACGTGGCGAAGTCGCCGCCGTTCCGAAAAGGGGCGCTCGACGCCGGGTCTCGCGGATCGTTCAGCGCGGAGGATCGCCGCGAAGAGGCCCCTGGGACCCTGCCGGAGGCGCCTCCGTGCCCCTTCTGCTCGGGCACCGAGACCGAACTCATGAGTGCGTTCGGCGCGCACGCATCTGTGAGCACCTATTGGTGCCGGGCGTGCAGGAGCCCGTTCGAGCTGATGAGGTGGCGCTGAGGGCCGGTTGAGCCGCCCTCTTCGATCGCGCCGCTCTCGGCTAGTGCTCGACCAGCTCGACTTCTTCGAGGAAGTCGCGAAGCGGATTGGCCACGGCGACCGCCCGCTCTCGGAGCGCGGCGGACGTCGATTCCCGAACCTCTCCGCCCAGAAGGTGCCGCGATACGGCCTTGCCCAGCTTGTCGTCGGACTCGGCCGACGCCTGGTGGTACTCGGCGTATCGGGCGCTCACGCGCTGCTCGAAGATGGGTAGTTGCGCCTTTGGCGTGCCGTTCTGGACCATGTCCTCGAAGACGGCCGAGTGCAGCGCGTCCAGGCCTTCCTTGATTCGCTCGTCGGGTGCCCGACCCATGAAGGCGAGCTGGGCCCCGCGGGTGTGCGCCCACATGAAGAAGATGAGTGCCTCTTCGGCTGTGCGAAGCGCGGTACCATCGTCGTCATCCAGGGTATCGACGTCGGGCAGTGGCGTCTCGACATCGTCACGAGCGACGAAGTCGGAGAAGCTCTCCCACACGAGTCGCGCGAGGTTATCTCCGAGCTCGTGAGGTGTCATCGTCTGAGGCGCGCGGAACTCGCGGGCGTCGTCTGATAGCGTGCTGTGCACGTTACGATCCTGTAAATGGAAGTTTCACGTAACCCCAATTCGGATCATGGAGCCTACTGTGTCAAGGTTAAAGATTTGTCGGCCCGTGGATCACGGTCTCCGCGACGGGGGCCGAATGGGTCGTCGCACCCGTGGATCCCTTGTCTCACTGGGCCTCGTGGTCGCCGTCGTGGTGATGGAGGCGTGTGCCGCTGCCGCGCCGCAGATCCCGCCCCCGCGGCCGATTGTGGTGCACTCCGGGGCCCGCATCCGGGCGGACCACGAGCGGATGAAGGAAGTCAACGAGTGGGTCACGCGGGAGCAGGAGAACATCCAGAACGACCCCTCCTTTTGGGTGATCGGCGCCTCCACCGTCGACGAGAGTTTCCCGTGGCAGGGGATGGTGCTCGGTGAGGACAGCGTGACGGTGCAGATGCCGCTCGGCGGTCAGGACGCGGCGCTCGTCTACCAGATCTACGGCCACCTGCATCTCATGGTGCAGATGGGCCGGCAGGAGGAATGGCTCCCCGAGGCCCCGGACGCCGTGGGGTACGACCTCGAGCGCGCAATCGTCGATCGCGTCGCCGACGCTTGGATTCTCGGCCGGTCGGTTTTCGACACCCAGCCATTCGGTCCGCTCGATGAACTCGCCTACGCGAAAGACGCCGGGTACTTGGACGCCTTCATCTTCACGGCTCGCCCCGACGAGTTTGCGGAGAGCCGGACGCGGTGGGCGAGAGAGAATCCCGGCGCCATGGAAGAGTACCGCGACTGGTTCCTCGAGACGTTCAATCGCGAACCGCCGGGGCTCCGCGCGAACTGACCCCGCTCAGGTCGGAAAGACCTCCCAGCGCAGGGCCACTGGACCCGTATCGTCCAGCTCTTCGACGTGCACGTCGACTCGGCCCGTGCGGGCCAGGCGCTCGTCGCTGGGCTTTCCACCGAACAGCGCGAATCCGAGCACCCGTATCGTGCACTCGACACCGTCCGGTGAGACGGCGCGCAAGACGGACCCCTTGAGCGACTTGATGGAAGGCGCTTCACCCGACTGCAGGCGAAGGCGTAGAATACGGCCCCTGTGGGGGGCGTCCATCGCGTCGAGGACGCGGAACGTGACGCCGCTTCGAGTGGTGGCTTCAGGTGACATAAAGGAAAGACTATCCGCATGACCTCGCCGATGGAAGACATGTCGCGGAGTGACCTGGAGCTGAGCCCGGAGCGGATGCTCGAGCTCGCCGAGCTCGCCTCACGACTCATCGTGGAGCGCATCCAGGGTCTCGACGCCGAGCCCGCATGGCGAGGAGGGTCACGCGCGGAGCTCGAGGCGATCATGCGTGAGGATGCGCCCGAAGAGGGTCGGGACGCTGAGTCGGTCATCCGGCGTGCGGCCAAGGAGATCCTCCCTGTCGCGGGCCGCGTCGACCACCCGCGCTTCTTCGCCTTCGTTCCTTCGTCGCCCACGTGGCCGGGCGTACTCGCGGATTACATGGCGGCCGGTCACAACATCTTCCAGGGAACGTGGCTGGGAGCGAGCGGGCCCAGCCAGCTCGAGATCGTGGTCATCGACTGGTTCCGTGATTGGATCGGGTATCCTGAGACCGCCGGAGGCCTCTTCACGAGCGGTGGGTCCGCCGCGAGCCTCGATGCCTTCGTGGCGGCGCGGGAGCACGCGGGGGCGCCCGAGCGTGCCACGGTGTACATGAGCGACCAGTCGCATACGGCCCTGACGCGGGCGGCCAGGATCGTCGGAGTGCGTCCCGACAACGTCCGGATGGTGCCCTCGGACGAGCGATACCGGTTGAAGATGGACGACCTCCTGCGGATGGTTGAGAAGGACCGGGCTGCGGGCTTTACGCCGATCGCGGTGTGCGGAAATGCGGGCGCGACGAACACTGGGGCGGTGGATCCGCTCGACCACATCGCGGACTACTGCGCCGAGCAGGACGTCTGGTTCCACGTCGACGCCGCCTATGGTGGATTCGCCGTACTGACCGAGATGGGAAAATCGCTCTTCAGCGGACTCGAGCGGGCCGATTCGATCGCGATGGACGCGCACAAATGGCTCTTTCAGCCCTTCGAGGCCGGGTGCCTCATGGTCAAGGACGTTCGTCGACTGGAGGCTGCGTTCTCCGTCCGTCCGGAGTACCTCCAGGACACAGAGTGGGGCAGGGACCATCCCAACTTCGGGGATCGCGGTCTGCAACTGAGCCGCTCGTTCAGGGCCCTCAAGATCTGGATGTCGATCCAGACGTTCGGTCTGGCCGCCTTCCGAAGCGCCATCGCGCGTGGGATCGAGCTGGCCGAGCGTGCCGAAGCGTATGTTCGGGCCTCGGACATCCTCGAGATCGCGAATCCGGCCTCTTTGGGCGTCGTTTGCTTCCGCGTGTGTCCGCGCCAGACGCTTCTCGACGATGAACGCATCGAGGAGGTCAGCGAGCGCGTCCAGGCTCGGGTTATCGAGACCGGAACCGCAATGATGTCGTCGACGCGCCTTCGCGGACTCTACTCCCTTCGCCTGTGCATCCTCAATTACAACACGACGTGGGGCGACGTCGAGAGGACCCTCGCGGCCATCGAGCGATTCGCGCTGGATGAGCTCGAAGCGGCTGCGCCGTGACCGGGATCGAGCGGTGATGGACGATCCGGGGCGTGCGGCGCGGATTCTCACGTGGATGGGAATCGCACTCTTCGTGGCGGTCGCGGCAGCGCTCTCCTTGGGCGCCAGCATGGCGCTGGTCGATGCGATTCTCCTGTCGGTCCTCCTCGCTGCCGTACCGATGTTCGCCGTCGCGCAGGTGCCGCTCGTCGAGGGGCTGCGACTCGAGCGACTCCCTGCATACTGGAGTTCGATCATCACCCTCGGAATCCTGGGGACCGCATGCTGGTTCGTAGGCTCTCGCGTGGATGGAGCCTCTGCGCTCGGCCTGGCTCCCATCGCGCCCGCGCCCCTGGTCGGTTGGACGATCGGGCTCACCGCCGCGGGCCTCGCGATCGTCTTGGCGTTTCATGGAATGGCCGCGGCGGCGGGGGTCGTCGATAGCGACCTACTTGTTCAACTCCTTCCCCGGACGTCCCGCGAGAAATCCGTCTTCGCGCTCCTCTCGTTCGCCGCCGGCAGCGGCGAGGAGCTGGCGTACAGGGGGTACGTGATCCCGACGCTCTCGCCACTTCTCGACGTGTTCGGGGCCGCGCTCTTGAGCACCGCGGTCTTTGGCGTGGTCCACGCCTATCAGGGGCCCCTCGGGATCGCTCGTACCAGCTTGATGGGCGGCGTGTTGGCGTGGGGCTTCATCGCGTCCGGTAGCCTGTGGCCGGCCGTGGCCGCGCACATTCTCATTGACCTCATCGCCGGCATCGCGCTCGGCGACAAGCTGCTCGTCACCGCAAAGGGCTGAACCCCATGGAAGTCGATCTCGCGCTGCTCGCGGATGCCGCCACCGTTGACGGGTCCGGAAAGCTCAACATCCTCGGCATCTTCGACCGGCTTGGCACGTCGGCCTTTCCTACGCGGCACCCGCGCATGAGTCTGGTGCTCCGATTCGCCGCTGGTGTGCACGAGGTGGGCAAGCACGAGGTCGAGATTCTGCTGAAGGCTCCCGACGGGAAGCAACTCGTGCGGATCGATGGCGAGATGAACCTCGCGGCGGGCCCGCGCGGCGTGTCGAGCGGAGTTCTCGTGCCCCACATCCTCAATCTGGACGGGCTCGTCTTTCCCGCGCCCGGTCGCTATGCGTTCGACGTACGGGTGGATGGTGAGCACCAGGTGTCGATCCCCCTTACGCTCGATGGCCCTACCAGCTCGGCTCAGGCGTAGCCCTGGGGCCCGGGTCGTCGGCTCCCGGCGTGCCACGAGAGAAGGCTTGCAGAAACCAAAACCCCCGCCGATATGTACAAGTGGGCAGAGACGCACCCGGGAGCCTACGGTGATCCTGCATTTCAACTACGAAGAGCTGAGGGCGCTACGCGCCGGCGCGGAGGTCTTCCTCGACAGAGGGGAGGCCGGTGTCGGGGGCGTCTTGGCGCCTTCCGAGGCCCGGGTGCGTGTCGAGGCGCTCCTGCCATTGCTCGAGGGTGAGTTTTCACTCCCGACGCTCCAGGAAGTCTACGACGTGCAGGCTGGCGTTGGGGCGATCGTCGCCATGCTCCATGCCGAGATGGAAACCGCGGTTCTCGCCACGCACCCCGCTGGAGAGCGGGCGGTTTCGGCGTACTTCGATTTCGCGCATGTCTTCACCGTTGCGCACCGACTGTCCGAGATCGCTTCGGAGATGGAAGCGTTGATCGAGCTGGTCACGGGTGAGGCCCCGACCCCCGCCAGCGCCCGGTCCTTCCGCTTTCCGGACTGACCGCCGCCTTGCTCCGGGAACCGCTCGTCGGCGCGGCGTCTTATCCTGGAGCTGGTCGCTCAGAGTCAGTCCGGAACCAACGGAGATGCAGTTGATCGCGTCGCGTGTCAGAGACGGGACCGATCGATCGTGAGGGACACGTCCACGGGGCTGCGGCCCGGTTTCGAAGACGAGGCGCTGCCGCACTTGGATGCAGTCTACCGCTTCGCCCTACGCCTCACCGGAGGGCCCGACCAGGCGGAAGATTTGGTGCAAGAGACCTTTCTGAGGGCGTTCAAGTCGTGGGACCAATACACCCGCGGAACCGCCGCCAAGAGCTGGCTCTTCACGATCTGCCGGAACGTCTTCCTCCGGGGCCGTGAGCGTGGCCAGCGCCACGACGAGATCGTGGAGGAGAACGTCGGGCGAGGGGCCGCGGCGGCACCGATCAACCCAGTGTGGGTTTCCGTCCTTGGATCCGACCCCGAAGGGCAGTTCTTCGACTCGATCGTCGACGCGAAAATCGTCGAGGCAATCGAGAGCCTGCCCGAGGAGTACCGCACGGCGGTCGTGCTCTCGGACATGGAAGGGCTGCCCTATGCCGAGATCGCGGCGCTGATGGAGGTTCCCGTGGGGACCGTGAAGAGCCGCCTTTTCCGGGGTCGGCGTCGGCTTCAGCAGGTGTTGTACGAATACGCCGTGGAGATGGGGTACATCTCCAAGCGGCCGGGCACGGACGATTCATGACAGGCGGGGCTCATGTCGATTCTCGATAGCATCAAGCGGCTCTTCGGTGGGGTGCCCACCAACGGCGCGCAGGCCGGGCCGGGTGGCAACTCCAGCGATGCGGACATGATCTCCTGTGAGGACGCGCTCCAGTTGGTGCACGACTACCTCGATGGGGAGTTGGTCGGGGTGTCAGAGGGTCGGGTGAGAGCTCATTTCGAGGCCTGCTCGCGGTGTTATCCGCACCTGCAGCTGGAGTCCTCGTATCGCGAGGCCGTGCGGCGGGCCGTGGCCGGAGAGATGGCTCCCTCAGGACTTCGAAAGAGGGTCACGGACCTCCTCGCGGAGGCGAGCTCAGGGGACTGATTCGGGCGGCCGAACCCGTCGACGGTACCCCGTTCGACCCGGCTTGCCACGCCTCTGAGAATCATAGAAGGTAGGGCCGCGGAGCGGCGCCGGAGGCGTCTGCCCACCTTCTGACAGCACGAATCGGAGTCTGAATGGCCACGGCCTCCACACGGGAACGGATTCTCCCACGCACACTCGAAGAGGAGATGCGGGAGTCCTTCCTCGACTATTCCATGAGCGTCATCGTCCAGCGGGCGCTGCCGGACGTTCGCGACGGTCTCAAACCGGTACATCGACGCATTCTGTACGCGATGCACGAGATGGGCCTGAACCCCGACCGCCCTTACAAGAAGAGCGCGGCCGTCGTGGGAGACGTGCTGGGTAAGTACCACCCCCACGGCGACTCGGCCGTGTACGACGCGCTCGTGCGGATGGTGCAGGATTTCTCCCTCCGTATGCCGCTCATCGACGGTCAGGGCAACTTCGGGTCGATCGACGGCGACCCCGCGGCGGCGTACCGCTATACGGAGGCACGCCTTCAAGCGCTCGCGGCGGAGCTACTCGACGACATCGAGAAGAGCACCGTCGACTTCCAGCCGAACTTCGACGATCAACGCGAGGAGCCTACGGTCCTTCCGGGTCGATTCCCGAACTTGCTGGTGAACGGATCGTCGGGAATTGCCGTCGGCATGAGCACCAACGTGCCGCCACACAACCTCCGAGAGGTCGCGGCCGGGATCCGCCAGCTCGTCGTGGATCCGGAGTGCACGGTGGACGACCTCATGCGCCACGTGCCCGGTCCGGACTTCCCGACCGGGGGATACGTGGTCGGTCGCGAGGGCATCGAAAAGATGTACCAGGAGGGACGCGGTCGGATCATCATGCGAGCGCGGGTCGTCAAAGAGGCCCTCAGAGGTGGCAAGGAACAGCTCGTGGTCACGGAGCTTCCGTACACGGTCAACAAGACCAAAGTGATCGAGCAGATCACGTCGCTGGCCAAGAAGGGGAAGGTCGACGACCTGGCCGACATCCGGGACGAGACCGACCGCGACGGGATCCGACTCGTGATCGAGTTGAAGCGGGGAGCCAATCCCGCCGGCGTACTCAAGACGCTGTTGCGGGGCACGAGCCTGCAGATGACCTTCGGCGCGCATTTGCTCGCGCTCGACGGTGGGCAGCCCAAGAACTTCGATCTGAAGCGCCTCCTCGAGCGGTTTCGGGACCACCGCCTCGAGGTGATTCGTCGCCGCAGCCGGCACGACCTCGAGAGAGCGGAGGCCGAACGGCACGTCGTCGAGGGCCTGCTCGCAGCCCTCGAGCACATCGACGAGGTCATCAAGATCATCCGGGCCTCCGCCGACCGGGCCGAAGCGTCCTTGGCTCTCCAGGACCGGTTTGGGCTCAGCGAGGTGCAGGCTGATGCCATCCTGAACATGCGGCTGGCCAGACTCACGGCGCTGGAGAAGACGCAGCTCGAGAATCGGCTGGTGGAGCTCCAGACGATGATCGACGAGCTTCGGGGGATCCTCGACTCCGAGGAGCGGCAGCTCGAGATCATGCTCGAGGAGCTGGGTGAAGTCGTCGAAAAGTTCGGCGACCAACGGCGTACCGTTCTACTCGATGACGACGAGTCCGAGACCGAAGAGCCCGAGCTCGAACGTCAATTGGCCGACGAAGATGTGGTCGTGACGTTGTCGCACGAGGGGTTCGTCAAGCGCATCCCGATGCACCTCTACCGCCGACGCGTCGGGTCGGGGAAGGCGCTCGCGGGGATGGAGCGGTACGAGGACGACTACGTCGAGCGGATCTTCGTCGCGCGAACCCAGGGATGGATCCTCGCGTTCACGGAGAACGGGCATTGTCACTTCCTTCCGGTCCTCGACGTGCCCGAAAGCGCGAGGTCTTCCCGGGGACAGTCCGTGTACGCGCTCCTCGAGGGGGCCGATCGCAAGGACCGGATCGTCTCGATGATACCCATCGACGATCTCGATGCGGGTAACCGGTTTCTCGTCTTCCTGTCTCGGAAGGGCATCGTGAAGCGGACCGCGCTGGGTGAATTCTCGAACCCCCGGGCGGGCGGCGTCATCGCAGCGGGCGTGAAGGGCGGGGACGGCATCATGGACGTCGCACTTTCCGACGGCAGCGCGGAGGTCATGCTGCTGTCACGCGGAGGACGGGCGATCCGATTCGCGGAGGACCAGATCAGCGTGGTCGGGCGCACGGCGCAGGGTGTAAAAGGGATGTCGCTGACGGGAGACGACGAGGTGGCCGGGATGCTTCTGATCCGGCGCGACGCGACTGTGCTCACTGTGAGTGAAGACGGGCTCGGCAAGCGCACCCAGATCTCGGAGTTCCCGCTTCAAAACCGAGGAGGCATGGGCAATCTCGCCGTACCGGGCGGCGAAAAGAACGCGCCGATCGTGGCGGCGCTCGAAGTGGTCGAAGCCGATGAGGTCATGATCGTCACGGCGGGTGGCCAGGTCACCCGAGCGGCGGCGGACTCTGTCCCGATTCAAGGCCGGCGAACCCAGGGGAAGCGAATGGTCTCGGTTGAGCCCGGCGACCGAGTGGTTGAGGTCACCCGGGCCCAGGGTCGCGGTGGCGCTCCCGCGCGTGACGAGGTCTTGGCAGGGGATGGCGGAGACGAGGAAGGACAGCTCGATTTGCTCGGGTAAGCTCACCTGCTGGGGTAACCCTTTCTGCCGGGGTAACGCTCCCTGCCCGGGTTACCGACTGACCCGAGATCCGGAGCCCTCTGAGCTCGTGAGGCCCTCCGGCCCTCGAGGGGAAGACCCGGGGGCCTCTACCGTCGCTCGCCCAGCGTCACATTGAGCGTGATACGCTCCCCTTCGCGCTCGACCACGATTACGACCTCGTCGCCAGGCTTACGTTCGCGAAGCGCGTAGGTGTAGGCGTAGATGTCGGTGATCTCCTTGCCGTCGAATTCGACCACCACGTCGCCGGCCCGGAGGCCGCCGTCTTCGGCGGGGCTACCCTCGCGCACTCCCGTGATTCGGAGGCCGAAGTCTCGCGGCGTCATGTCCGGAATGGACCCGAGATAGGGCCCGTATCCGCTGCTCGACGACGACGAGCTCGGGGCGGCCGGCGAGGGCTGCTCCTGCTGGATCGCCGTGAGGGGCTCTGCGCGCCGCTCGTTGCCGACGTGCTGCGCGACGCCCGCGGTCAGCGCGACGACGCGGTCGATTCCGTCCGCATTGATCTTCGGCCAATCATCCGTGGGACGGTGGTAATCGGCGTGTGTGTTCGAGAAGAAGTGCAGGACGGGAATCCCCGCGGCATAGAACGAAGAGTGGTCCGAAGGCCCATAGCCGTCCGGCGCCTTGCCGACGACGAACGGCCGGTCGAGGGCCGCGTTCGCCCCGTCCACGATGCCGTTCCACTCTTCGGCAGTGCCGAACCCGAAGATGGTGATTGCGTCGTCCACGACCCGTCCCACCATGTCGAGGTTGAGCATGGCGACGGCCTCGTCGAGATCGATCGTCGGGTCCGCCACGAAGTGAGCGGAGCCCCACAGCCCGCGCTCTTCACCGGTGAATGCCAGGAAGAGCACGCTCCGTGCCGGCCTCTGTCCTTCGGCCATGACCCGCGCGATCTCGATCATGGCGGCGGTGCCGCTGGCGTTGTCGTCGGCACCGTTGTGGATCTCCCGGCCGTCGGGCGCGAGGGATCCCTCACCGCCGAAGCCGAGATGGTCGTAGTGTGCCCCGAGAATCACGTACTCGTGTCGGAGCTCCGGGTCGGAGCCCGGCAGCAACGCAACGACGTTACGCGCGTCCACCCTGGACTCGCGCACGTCGGTACGCAAGACGACCTGCGCCTCCGCGTGGGCAGCGGCGCGGAGGGCTTCGGCACGCGCACCGGCGACGATTCCGACCGGGAGCCCAAGCATTGCCCGAGTTTCGGCGTCCAGCGCCGGGAGTGGCATGCCCGCCGGAGCCAGCAGCAGGACGCCTGCGGCGTCTCGGCCCGCGGCTACGGTCGCCTTGAAGTGCGGATCGCCGCGCAAGCCACCGCCGTGCGGGGCGTCCGGGTCACCCCACTCCAGCACGACGACCCTGTCGCGGATGTCGATGCGCGCGTCCTGATCGCGTGGGCTTCCCGGGCTGCTGAGGCCATGCCCACCGAACACCAATCGCCCCTCGAGTCCGGAGCTACCCGAAAAGCCGGTCGGTGTCCAGTCGGTCCCGACCTCGTACGACGTGCCCCCGACGACGAGTCGATTGTCCGAGCCCAACTCCGCACCTTTACGGATGGGGAAAGACTGGAAGTAGCTACCTTGATCTCCGGCAGGCTGGAGGCCGAGTGCGCGGAATCGGTCGGCGATGTAGTCTCCTGCGCAACGTGCGCCGTCCGATCCCACGGCCCGGCCCTGGAGTTGGTCGTCGGCGAGGTAGCGGACGTGGGCCAACGAGCCTTCGAGGTCGCCGATCGTGAGCGACGGCTCAGGACAACTCTGTGCGGAGACGTCCGCCCCGACGCCGAAAGCGAGCGCGGTGAAGACGAACGAGGACATGAGAGAGGACGGAACGTGATTCATCGAATTCTTGCCGTATTGACGGTGTCGTTGGTCGTTGGCGCCGGGTGTGCTTCGGATGCCTCGGAGGATACCCCGACAGACCGATCGGGTCCCGCCGCGAACCTGGCCGGCGAGGGGGTCATGCTCACGGCCGAGGGCGAACGTCACTTCAGCGGCACGCGTCAGCTCACCATGGGTGGTGAGAATGCCGAGGCGTATTGGGCGTTCGACGGCTCGAAGTTGATCTACCAGGCGAAGAAGCCCGGGGCCGAATGCGACCAGATTTTCGTGCTCGACCCGCACACGGCCGAGACGTCCATGGTGAGCACGGGTGAGGGTCGGACCACGTGCTCGTACTTCTATCCGTCGGGCGACCAGATCCTGTACTCCTCGACGCATCATCACGACGCATCGTGTCCGCCGAACCCAGACATGTCGATGGGATACGTGTGGCCCATCTACGACACGTACGATATCTGGGTCGCGAACGCGGACGGCTCGGACCTGCGCCAGCTGACCACCGAGGACGGGTACGACGCCGAGGCGACCTTCTCACCCGCCGGTGACCGGATCGTCTTCACGAGCACGCGGAACGGAGACCTCGACCTCTACTCGATGAATCCCGACGGGTCCGACGTCGTACAGCTCACGGATCGCCTCGGATACGACGGAGGCGCATTCTACTCGCCCGACGGATCGAAGATCATCTGGCGCGCGCACTACCCGGAGGAGGGGAGTGCGGAGGCCGAGGACTACGTCAGGCTTCTGCAGATGGGGCTACTCCGCCCGGGTGAGCTCGAGATCTTCGTGATGGACGCGGACGGGTCGAACGTGCGCCAGGTCACGAACGTCGGGGGGGCGAACTTCGCCCCGTACTGGCACCCGGACGGAGACAAGATCCTTTGGAGCTCGAACCATCAGGACCCGGCGGGTCGCGACTTCGAGATCTACATGATCAACCTGGACGGCACGGGGATCGAGCGGGTCACGTACTCCGAGGGATTCGACGGATTCCCGGTGTTCAGCCCGGATGGGCGGTATTTGGTGTTCGGGTCGAACAGGAACAACGGGGGGACCTCGGATACAAACGTCTTCATCACGGAGTGGGTTCAGTAGCCTCTGCGAGGGGACTCGGTGGGGTGGGCGTCGCCCCACCCCAACTCAGGCCGTTTCACTCCGGACTGGCGCCGGCGTCCCCGCCCCGCCGCTCTTTCCGGCGCTGAACCCGGAGTGGGGAAGGGTGTGACTTCCCCAGGGATGAGGTCGCCCGCCGCGTGTGGCGGCGGGCGAGCGCTCCCTTCCCCTCGGGTCTCAGCCGATCCGCTCGATCACGACGCGGACGACGGGGTCGAGCCAGCCATGGACCTCCGGAACCAGGTCGTCGCCTCCCTGAATACCCTCGTGCACGTGAACGACACCGTTCTCGGCGAGGTCCGGGTTGCTCACGCCGGTGCCGGGATCTTCGCTGGAGATGCCGATGATGCCCTGGCACGGCGGAACGATGTCGGCGAAGTCCTCGGTATTGATCTCCGTGCCGGCGTCATACCCGAGCGATTCCACCGTCGTCGAGCTACCGATGTCACGGGGGAGTCTCGCGGAATCGATCCCGGCGAAGCCGTCGTTCGTGCAGATGAGCATGGAAATGAAAGAGAAGTACTTCGCACCGCGCTCGGTGGAGATATCGAACTCGACCATCTCCCCAGGAAGCACTGGTGGGATCGTCGCCCCAAACGTCACGACGACGTCGGCACCGTGCTTTTCGGTTGCGAGGGCGTCGAGCATCGGATCGAGGTTGCCGTTCTCCGCGATCTCTTTCACGCCCAGGCCGGCAGGCGTGTCGAGCGAGAAGAGCGAGATCGATTGGCGATGCGTAACCGCGAGAGGAGGCGTCAGCGGCTGGCCTTCCGTGAGGTTGTAGAACCGGACGTTGTACATCGCGCTTCCGGCTGAACCCGAGGCCGAGGCGGAGCGAGCCAGCTGGGGGTCGAGGTCGGTCGGTGTCTCGTCGAGACACGCGGTGGCCGCGAGGAGGAGCGGAACCGCGAGGACTGTGAGTCGGCGCATGGGTGAGTCTCCTGCAAGGAACGGGGTGTTTCATGAACGCCCTTATCCCCTTGCAGCGTCGGTGCCCGACCGTGTCTGTGGCGGCCGGAGTCCCCTAAACGGCTGTCCAACTGCTATTTAGGCGGATGAGACTTCCGCGCACCGCCCCATCGGGGCGTTCCATGAAACGTCGATGGCGTTTCAGGGAACTGTTTCAGCGACCCCTTTCAGATCGGAAACCGGTCGAGGAAATCCGTGAGGATTCGGTGCGTGAGCCCCCAGACGTGCTCTTCCGCCACCGAGTAGCTCGGGAACTTCTTCGAGAAGCCCGAGAAGTGGACGCGGACCGTCGTGCTGGCTTCGGGAGATCGCAGCTGGTCGATGGGGACCCAATGCAGACTTTCGAGCTCGTGGTTCATGACCGCGCCCTCGACGTGTGCCGGAACGCCGAACACGAAAGGTGCGATGCGCATGGGCGGAAGACGGGCACTCATCGGTGCGACATCGACGAGCCGTCCCAGGGGCGCACCGTGCCGCTCCAAGTCTATGCCTGTCTCCTCGAGCGTCTCTCGCTTCGCCGTGTGGAGAAGGCCGCTGTCATTGGGCTCCCACCGGCCGCCGGGGAGCGCCATGTGACCCGACCAGGGGTCGGCCTCGTGCGTGGCGCGCTTGATGAGCAGAAGCTCGAGCGACTCCGTCGCACGCACGACGAGCGCCACGGCCGCCTCCATCCGATCGACGGCAGGGTCGGGCGCCTCGTCGGATACGGTCCCATCGCTGGCCAGGGATGCGTACAGGACGCGGAATCGTGGATCGTCGGCCAGGGTGCTCATGTTCACACGCCCTTGGCTTCCGCCCCCCAGATGAGCTTATGGACCTGGATCTGGAAGCGAACCGGAAGGCCGTCCTCCAGGATCCAGCCAGCCAGGTCGTCAAGCTCGATCGCCCCCCAAACGGGGGACATCAGGAGCGCACGGAGGTCGCCCGCCGCGACTCGGTCGCCGAGGCCTCGCTCGGCAATGACGGACTTCGCCCATTCGTAATCGGCGCGATCCTTCACGACGAACTTGATCTCGTCTCGTGGGGTCAGGTGCTCCAGATTGGCCCAGAGATTCCGATGGCTCTCGCCCGATCCCGGGCACTTGAGATCCATGATCTTGTGGACGCGCTCGTCGAGACCGGAGACGTCGAATGCCCCGGACGTTTCAACCAGGACCGTGTAGCCCTCTTCGAGGAGGAGATCGGCGAGGTCGAGGGCTCCGGGATGCGCGAGGGGCTCCCCGCCCGTGATCTCCACGACCTGCGACGGATATCCCCTCACGACGTCGACGATCTCGCCCAACGTCATCCTCGAGCCGCCATGGAACGCGTATTCGGTGTCGCACCACGAGCAGCGGAGCGGGCATCCTGTGAGGCGAACAAAGATGCACGGCACGCCCGCCCAGGTGGACTCGCCCTGGATCGAGTGGAAGATCTCGGTGATGCGAAGGAACTGCTTGCTCACTGGTCCTTCTCTTCCGCTGACCGGCGAATCGCGTCTTCGAGCAGGTCTTGGATGTCGTAAAGCGTCAACGTACCCAGGCGCTCGGTCACTTCGTCGACCGTGGCGGCCTCGACCAGCGTGCGGGTTTCGACGTGGCCGACGATTCCCACTCCGCTCTGCGCCCAGCGCGGGAAGACGAGGTAGCCCGCGTACGGAGCGGTCAGGTTGGCCGTCTTCTCGGTCTCGACGGAGACCGTGTAGGGGTGTCCGTCGGAACCTTCGTAGGCCGGTGGCCGGTCGTGAACCCGAAAGTAGCCACCGAGCGTGGAATCGTCCTGCGCCATTCCGAGAAGCTAGAACAACCCTCCTGGGCGATCTACCGACGGTTGTGACACTGCTTCGGTAGTCCTTAGACTGAGCGCGCTACCTCCCGCCAATGGAAACCAAGCGATGCCCAGGAAGATGCGCGCGGCCGTGTTCGAAGACTTCGGCGGGCCCGAAGTGGTCGAGGTCAGGAACGTGGCGGTCCCGGAGCCGGGACCCGGCGAAGTGAGACTGAAGGTCGAGGCCTCGGCGATGAACCACCTCGACCTCTGGGTCCGCCGGGGTCTGCCGATCGAGACACCGATGCCCCATATCGGCGGTTCGGATATCGCGGGCACCGTGCATGCCCTGGGGGCGGGAGTCGAGGAGGTCCCGATGGGTACGCGAGTCGTGGTCGATCCGTCGCTCGGCTACGATTGGTACGACGGGCAGGATCGCGGTGAGTCGTTCGAC
>JAOTVL010000048.1 GCA_029863525.1 Gemmatimonadota bacterium | reverse complement strand
CTCCACCCACGCCTCGAACTCGAGGACGGCGGACTCGGTCCCGTCGGATCCGAGCGCTCCGGTCGGGAGGGTCACCTCCGCCACGGCGCGGAGCGTGTCGGGAGGCAGGCGGTACGCGGGCCGCGCTCCCTCGGAGACCCCGTCCGCATCGTCCGGAGCGCACGCCCCCACGGCCAGCGAGCCGGCGATCGCGGCGCCAGGCACTGCGCCGGCGGCCTTCTTCAGGAAGGTCCGTCGTGTGGGGTCGCTCACCGGTCCGCCCCCGACGCCCCGTTCGGGAGCGCGAACGCCATGAGTCGGGTGCCACCCCCTCGGCCGGTGGCGATGACGACGTACTGTCGGCCGTCACCCGCCCGGTACGTCATCGGGTTCGCGTATCCGTCCTGTCCGAGGTCGTGCGACCAGAGCTCCTCGCCGCTCTCGGCGTCGATGGCATACAGGGCGTCACCCCCACCGGTCAGGAAGACGACGCCGCCCCCGGTCACGATCGGTCCGGGCGCGCCGCTGACGCCGAGCCGCTCGGGCAGCTCCACACCCGCGAGCGCCGGGTTGGCGCGCACCGCGGGCGTGTCGCCGATCGGGACCTGCCACGCGATCTCGCCGACGGTGAGATCGTACGCCGTGAGCGTCCCGTAGGGGGGACGCTGGATCGGCAGCCCGTTGTCGAGGCGGAGCGAGCGCCGGCTCCGGTCGATGCCGTATTCGCCCTCCGTACGCTCGGGGTCCGCCGGTCCGATCGCGAGCAGCGCCGGCGCGTTGGACGACTTCACGTACAGGAAGCCCGTCTCCGGGTCGACCGCGGTCCCACCCCAATTGCCGCCCCCGATGATGCCGGGGCTGACGATCGTGCCCTCGAGCGAAGGGGGCGAGTAGAGCGGCCCCATGCGGTAGCGGCGCACGATGTCCAGCGCCTCGGCTCGAAGCGCGGGCGTGAAGTCGATGACGTCGTCCTCGCTGAAGCCCTGACGCTCGAACGGCGGCGGCTTCGTGGGGAACGGCTGGGTCTCGGACGCCCGCTCGCCCGGCACGTTGCTCGGCGGGACGGGCCGCTCCTCGATCGGCCACACGGGCTCGCCCGTCTCCCGATCGAAGACGAAGAGGAAGCCCATCTTCGTGGAGACCGCCACCGCATCGATCGTGCGCCCGTCGACCGTCAACGGAAACAGCGTCGGCTGAGCCGGCAGGTCCCAGTCCCAGAGTCCATGGTGGACCGCCTGGAAATGCCAGACGCGCTCACCCGTCCGAGCGTCGAGCACGACGAGCGACTCGGCGAACAGGTTGTCGCCCTTTCGGTCGCCCCCGTAGTAGTCGTTGCTCGGCGTCCCCACCGGAGCGAAGACGAGGCCGCGCTCCACGTCGACGGAAAGCGGCGCCCACGCGTTCGTGTGACCGACTCGATCCCACGAGCGGTCTTCCCAGGTCTCGTTCCCGAAGGCGCCCTCGGGTGGGATCAGGTCGAAGCGCCAACGCAGCGCACCGGTCGTCACGTCGAAGGCCAGAATGTGGCCCGGCGGGTCCCGCTCGTAGACGAAGCCGTCCCACAAGCCGTTGCCCAGGATGACGAGATCCTCCCACACGACGGGCGGCGAGGTCTGCGTGAAGTGGAGCCGGTTCGTCGCCCACTGGAGGTGCTCGGTCATGTCGACCTCGCCCGCGTCTCCGAAGCTCTCGATTCGCTCTCCCGTCGCCGCATCGATGGCGATGAGACGCCACCGGCTGTTCAGGAAGATCCGGCGCTCACCCGGGCCAGACCACATCGCCACCCCGCGGTGGACGAATCCGGTTCCATTGGGGGGCTGTCCCCACTCGACCGTCCCCGGATCGTAGACCCAGTGCTCTCCGCCCGTGGCGGGGTCGAGCGCCACCACTCGATTGTAGGGCGTGCTCAGGTACATCGTGTCGTTCACGACGAGCGGCGTTGCTTGGAAGGCGCCCGGGCGCACCGACTCGCCCGGAACCGGAAGCCGGGGACCGGTGAGCGGCTCGTCGCCGGTGTCCCACGTCCAGGCGAGCTCCAGGCCCGAGACGTTGGCGCGATCGATCTGATCGAGGGGGGAGTAGCCCATCGCACCCGGGTCCCCCCCGTAGCTGGGCCAGTCTCCGGCCGCCAACCCCCCTGCACCGCCTCGGCCGTCGGCTGACGGAGCGTCCGCACAGCTCGCCAGCGCGAGGGCCGTCACGGTGCACGGGACGAGCCGACGCGCGAGATGCCTCATGCGGCTCACGACCCGAGCCTCCCCTGCAAACGTTCCGCCTCCAGCAGCGCGAGATCCAGTGCTTCCAGGAGTCTGTTCCGCTCCCGCACGAGGGTCGTCTCTGCGAAGAGATAGCGGTCGCTCGACGGATCTTCCTCGGCGAGGATCGTCACGGGTGCGAGCCCCGGCAGCAGTCCGACGGAGAAGCCGGGATCGGGGTGGAAGGGATCGATTGGATCGTACATCACGCGGTAGATCGGCCGCAGCACGGCCAGCATCGCCCGATCGAGGTCCGGCCCGTCGTGTCCGGAAAGCGAGGCGGCGAGCCCGCGGACCCGCTCGAGGAGCGCCCGCTGCCGGCCGCTCGCCTCCGACAGGTCGAAGCGTCCACCCGCCTGCTGGGACCTCCGCTCGATCAGCGCCCCCAGCGCCTCGACCTCCGCCACCATGTCGATCGGGAGAACGGGGTCGGCCGTGAGGTGAGCGATCGCCCGCGCGTAGAGGCCCGCGTCCGCCGACAACACGTCGAAGTCGATCTTGTCGTACGTGTCGTCGGGCGTGTGCCACCACCAGTAGCCTCCGTCCTCAGCCGAGCGGGCGTGATTGAACTGGAGCAGCGGCACGCCGACACCGTTGAAGGACTGGTCGGAATTCCGCCCTGGAGTCGAGCCCGGGAGCTCTTCCTGGCCGACCGCTTCGCGCACCACCCGCCGCGCCAGCGAGTGCATGGAGGCCGTCGCCGTCGAGCTCAGGCGCACAGCATCGATCTGGCCCACGCCGTCGATGTTCAGGTAGGCGACGGCGCGGTCCCGGAGCTCCTCGAAGTAGTGATCGGCGAACCAGGTCGACCCCGCGTAGCGCGCGTTGCTGTGCCCGGGCCACCACGCGACGACGAGGCCGCGACGCAGTCGCTCCCGTTCGGCGTGGAACGCCTTCGCGAGCTCGACCATCGCGGCGTTGGAGGCACCCTCGTCGGTTCCGGCGTGATACCACCCGTCGATGTGACCGCCGAGGAGGACGTAGGGGGCGTCCGGCGTCGGGCCCTCGATCCTGGCCACCGCAAGGCGAAGCGTCTTTCGGCCGGTCCAGACCTCGGCGTCGATCTCGGCCGTGACCGGGCCCGCCGCGAGCAACGACCGCAGTTGGTCGCCACCGCTCTTGGTGACCTGCACGCTCGGAATATCCAGGAGCCTCGAGTAGTTGCGAAGCGAGGGCGTGCCCCAGGTAGAGGTCACGATCAAGTCATTCAACCGCTCTTCGGGATTGATGAAGATGACGCCCTCGGCGCCGAGCAGCGCGAGCACCGCGGTGGGCACGTTCCGCGGTTGGCCCTCGACGACGGCGATGCTGCCGCGGACGTCGGGGAGACCGGCCCGCTCGCCATCCATCGCCGACCCGCCCTCGAGCGCGAGTAGCTCGCCGGTACCGACCTCCAGGTCCGGCAGATCGGCGAGACCTCCCACGTCGACGAGGGGTGCCCGCAGCGAGCTCGCCGAGCCCGAGTACGCCATCGTGATCGCGGGTAGCGTCAGCCCGGCGGCGGGGACGCGCACCGACGCGGACACCGGGTCCGACGCGTACGTGTCGAACGTATGGACCTCGACCGGCACCCCGTCCGCTCGGAGCGAGGCCACGATGGAATCGATCGCGGCGTTCTCGCCCGGGCCACCCGAAGGCCGCTCGTACTGAACGATCGCACGGGCGTGGCGCTCGAGCCCTTCCACCGTGATCGACCCCATGACTGCCTCGGCGAGCGAAGCAGCCGCGTCTTCGCCGGCCGATGGCGCCGCCGCGTCGCCGCCGGGCGCGCACGAGCCCAGGGGCACGAGCATGAGCATGGCCATTCCCAAGCGGGTGACATGTCGGCGCATGGGCTTCGCTCCTCTCCCGTCAGGGACGTCGGTCGTGGCGCTCGGGGACAGCGGGCATCGGCTGAAGATGCGCATCGGACGCCGAGACCGCGAGCGACCGAGCATGCGTGCCACCGGAATCGTGACTCCAGTCCTCAGGTCGACGAGGGCGACCGCCCGCCGCCACGCGAGAGCTAGGCTTCGTCCGTCGCGATCAGCTGCTCCGCAATCAGCTCGATCAGGTCCGTCGCGGAAACGAGCCCCAGCAGCACGCCGTCTTTTTGGACGATGGCCCGACGGAGCGCCGAGCGTGCGAAGAAGGTCGCGAGCTCCGCAAGCGTCGCATCGGGCCCGACGCCGAAGACCGAGGCACTCATGATCTCGCGGACCGTCCGTTGGTCCATGCGCCGCGCGGCACGGGCCCTCTCGGCCGGATCATCCGCGTATAGGGAGCGCGCGTCGCCGAGCCACAGGATGTCGCTGACGCTCACCGTACCCACCAAGCGACCCTCCTCGACCACCGGAACACCGCTGATCTGGTGCTCCCGCAGGAGCTGAGCGAGCTCGCGGATCGACGCTGAAGGAGAGACGGTCACGACGTCGCGACGCATCACGTCGGCGACAGTGGACGGTTCGGCGGGAATGGACGGCTGCTGCATGTGGACCAGGGGGTCGATGGTCGAACACGGTGCTCGAGCAGAATACAACGCGAGACAACGCCGGGCGAACCGAGGCTCCTCGCACCTATGGGCCGAACCCGTCCCAAACTCCCACACCCTCCCGCGGAAACTCCCCGATAGGCGGTTGAGGCACCTTCGCTTGGATTTCTATTAGCGCAGCGGCGCGGGTAAAGAAACGACTGACACCCGCGGCGCCTTCGGCTGGAGGTGAATATGCGCACGACACGGCATGTCATCTTGGCTTCGATCGTCGTGATGTCGCTCGGTTGCTCCATCAACATCACCGACTCCGACTCCGGATCCCGCCGGAATGTGGACGTCGAGGTCTCCGAACCCTTCCTGGTTCAGTTGGATGCCACAACGGCCCTTCGGATCAGACTCGAGGGGGTCAATGGGACCATGACCGTCCGCGGTGGCTCCGGGACGGACGTCGCCCGCGTGGAGGCTGAGCGCAGAGTGAGGTCCGACACACGTCAAGATGCGCAGCAGTTCTTGGAGCGCGTGACGGTCGAGGTCGCGGAGCATGGAGGCGAGATCCTGGTTCGGACGAGCCAGCCGAGCAACGCGGGTGGTCGTGAGGTGATCGTCGACTATGATCTCACCATTCCCGCGCGGCTCGACGTCGACGTGACAACCGTCAACGGCTTGGTAACGGTGCTGGACGTGGTCGGCGACGTCGAGGTCAGCCTCGTGAACGGGAACATCGACTGCGACGTGGCGATGCTCCCCGCCGGTCTCGTCGACCTTTCCGTTGTCAACGGCAATGTCGAGCTGGACGTGCCTACATCGGTCTCGGCGATGCTCGACGCCGACGTCGTCAATGGCTCGATCAGCCTGATCGGGCTCACCCTCCTCGACGCCACGACGTCGACCCGGTCGGTTCACGGGAGGCTCGGTGCCGGCGACGGTCTGATCGACCTCGACGCCACCAACGGGACGATCACGGTCCGAGGACGCTAGGCTTCGTACCCTATCAGCCAGGGGGCTCGGTGAAGAGCGGCGAGGCGGAACCAGACTTTCCTGGCAAGCGCTTCATCTCGGAGCCGGTGATCGATCTGCGCTACGAGATCGAGGTCCTCGCCGAGCCAGGCGACGTCTGGCCCTGGATTCTCCAGATGGGATACCACCGCGCCGGATGGTATATCGATGCGTGGTGGGACAAGCTCATCCAAGAGCAATTCTGGCCACGCGTTGTCCCGAAGGAGGCGCGCGGCACCTATCAGGCGCCCGCCAATCGCATCCTTTCGGAATACCAGACCCTCTCCTTGGGGGACATCGTTCCAGACGGACCTCCGGGTACGGCCTTCTTTGAAGTAGTCGGCATCGAACCGAACCGGCTGCTTCTGCTCTTTGCCACAAGCCACTTCAATTACATGGCGCCGCGATTCGTCTACCGGACCAGGTGGGCGCCCACCGGAGCGTTCTGCTGGGCCTTCGTCCTGTCCGAAAGGTCCATCGGTCGCACGTGCCTCACGAGTTGGTGGCAGGCCGAGGTGCGCCCAGTGGCGGTGGCCAGGGTCTTACGTCCTCTGCTCGCCGTCGTTGATCGCGCGCATCAGCGGGAAATTCTGCGGGGAATCAAGAAGAGAGTGGAGCGTGCGCACGTTCGCGTCAGAGCCCGCCGGTGAAGTGGGCCCAACCGGCCGGCGTATCACAGTGGACGTCCACGACCTGCACCTGCTCTGAGCTCGGATCGAGCCTCCGACCGTCGGTACGAGCGAACGCGTCGAGACGGAGCGCAACCTGGTCGCCGGCTCCGACGGCCCCGACCTCCTTGGAGAAGCCCCCCCCGCGGACTCCTGCGTTGACGTCCACCATGCAGCTCGTCCAGGGGTGATCGCCGAGGTTCGTCACCAGGATTCGGCTCCCGGATCGAGCGAGCTGCACCGGCAGACGCGGAAACCTCGTGGGCGCGGCGGTCGGTCGCACCGGCTGGATGGGGCGGGACTGCTCGTATGAACGGACCGCGGCCCCCGCCCCCATCGCGAGTCCGCCGAGGCAGAGCGCCAGGAGCGCCCTCGTCAACCCGCCCCCCCTGGCTCGAGTCGGCCTGGGGAGACCGCATCCCGGGCACGCCTTCGCCTTGGCGCTGACGAGGTGACCGCACTCCCGACATGGATGAAGGGACATGGCGCTTTACCGTCGAGGATCAACGTCTTCTGGGCTCCGCCCGACGGCCTGGACCCACCGCATGCTTCGTGCCGGTGGCTCGGGTCGGAGACCGGTCCGGGCAACGCGGCGGTGCCGCCCGACCCTTCGGGGTCGGTTCCCCGCCGTTCGGGGCGCCCCCGCCCCGGACGAGATACCCGGCAAGGACTATCCACTCTGCGCCGTTTGTGCCCAGGCCAGGGCCCGATAGGGGCCGAAAACCCTTGTGTTTCAAGGGGATCGGCCCTGGCGTGCCCCTTGCACTTCCGTGCGCGTGAGATCCCCCGCCGCCCCCCCCAAAAGCCATTCACGTGACCGGACGCCGCCTTCAGGCGCACTGCCCTGCCGTATCGGGCCCGACGCCGTCGTCGGTGGGCCGGCAGGGGGGCCGAGGCGGGCCGGTCGTGTCGAGCGCATGACCGCTCACCCCGGCCGGCGGGCACACTGGTCGCCCCTCGCCGGCCTCCTGGCCTGCGCCATTCCGCTGCTGCCCAGCGCGCTCGAGGCCCAGACGTCGCAGCTCATCTGGGAGAACGAGTACGCCGACGGAGCCACGGCTACGCCGGTCACGATCGGTGGGACGACCGTCTCGATCGCGGGCCTCGATCCTCTCGGAATCGGCGTTGGCGGCAACTTCACGGTCCAGCATGCCACGTGGGGCGGCCACGCTGGCTACTGGGAATCGGGCGTCGACGCCACGAGCCAGGCTCAGAGCCTCACGTTCCGCCTCACCTTCTCCCAGCCGGTCGAGTCGCTGTCGTTTTCACTGCTCGACATCGACACCAACGGGAGTTTCCACGACTCGATCACCGTCGTGGGATGGGAAAGCACGACCCCGTTCTCTCCGACGACGGTCTTCCTCGGACCGGCGGTGATCTCTCCGGCGCCCGGCATCTACGCGGGACAGGCCAACGTCGAGACGACTTCGACCGACGGCAACGTCGATCTACGGTTCGACCAGCCCGTCGACTCGGTGACGTTCGAGTACGGCCCTGGACCGAGGGCCGCGACCGATCCCGCCCTTCAGGTCATGGGGCTTTCGGACCTGACCTGGACGATCCCCTGCGGCCCGCCACCGACGGTGAGCACGACGGCCGAGCTGCGCGCGGCCGTCGCCGATTCCTGCGCGAGCCTGATCCTCCTGAACCCGGGCACCTACGACCTGACGGCGAGCGGCTCAGGCGAGCTGTTCATCGATCAGGGCAAGACGCTGCGCAACGCCGGCGGCGGCGAGGTGATCATCGACGCGGCTGGTGCGTCCCGCGCGATCCGCATCACCACCGGCAACACGGTGGAGCTCGACGGCCTCACGATCACCGGCGGCAACAGCGGAGGCGCCAACGGGGGCGGGATCCTGACGGACGGCGATCTGACGATCCGCAACAGCACCATCACCGGCAACTCCACCGGCGTGGACGGCGCGGGCCTTTACATGGCGACCGGCTCGCTGCTCATGGAGAACGTCACCGTGAGCGGCAACACCGCGACGAGCGACGGTGGTGGTCTGGACGTGACGGATGCGACCCAGCTCATACACGTCACCGTCGCCAACAACAGCGCCGGGAACCAGGGCGGAGGGATCCGCTCCCGCAACGCGGCGGTTCAACTCGTCAACTCGCTCGTCGGGGACAACGTCTCGGGCAGCGGCGGGCAGATCGCCAACCAGATCACCTCGCTCGGCATCAACCTGGCCGAGGGGGGCTGCCTGGGTTGCCGTGCGATCGACCTGACCGGCGACCCCCTGCTCCTGCCGCTCGCCCTGAACGGTGGCGACTCCCGGACCCATGCGCTCGACGGCCCGAGCATCGCACGAGACACGGCCGACGCGGCCTTCGGCCTGCCGACCGACCAGCGCGGTGTCTCGCGGCCGGTGGCTTCGGGCTACGACATCGGAGCCTTCGAGGCCTCGCCCGCTCCCTTCGGAATCTCCGTCGACCCCGACGCGCTGGCCATTCAGCGTTCGACCGGCTCTCAGCAGACGCAGGACTTCGACGTCGTGAACGAGTCGACGACGACAGAGAGTGTGACGCTCACCGGATCGGTCGGGCCGGCGGGATCGTCGTTCCTGACAGTCGACTCGCTGACAGGGCCAGGAGTGGCCGGGGCGGGTGCGTCGGCCTCGGTGACCATCGGCTCGGGAGCGACCGCGACGGTCACCGTTTGGTACACGGTCGCGACGGCCCCGGTCGGCACCGTAGACACCTTGCGGCTCACGGGCGACATCACCGTCGATCCGCGCTACACCGACGACGGGTGGGCTGAGATCGAATGGGTGTGCGCACCCACCACCTCGGTGACCACGACGGCGGAGCTGCGCGCGGCCGTCGCCGATCCGTGCGTGAGCACCATCCTGCTGACGCCGGGTCTGTACGACCTGACGGCGAGCGGCTCGGGTGAGCTGTTCATCGATCAGGACAAGACGCTGCGCAACGCCGGCGGCGGCGAGGTGATCATCGACGCCGCGGGCGCGTCCCGCGTGATCCGGGCCGAGCCCGGCAACGTGATCGAGCTCGACGGCCTCAGGATCACCGGAGGCGTTAGCGGCAACGACGGCGGCGGGATCCGGGCCGACGCCGATCCGCTCACGATCCGCAACAGCACGATCACGGGCAACTCCTCCACCGGCGGACACGGGGGCGGCCTGTTCATGAACGGCGGCGGGCTGCTGTTGGAGAACGTCACCATCAGCGGCAACACCGCGTCAGGCAACGGTGGTGGCCTCGACATCAGGACCAACGCCCAACTCGTGCACGTCACGGTCGCCAACAACACCGCCGACGAGGGTGGCGGCCTGGATCCACGCAACAACACGGTCCAGCTCGTCAACTCGATCGTCGCGGACAACATCTCGACCGGCGGCGGCGGCCAGATCCGCCGAGAGATCACCTCGCTCGGCATCAACCTCGTCGAGGATGGCTGCGTGGGTTGCCGTGCCATCGACCTGACCGGCGACCCCCTGCTCCTGCCGCTCGCCCTCAACGGCGGCGACTCCCGGACCCATGCGCTCGACGGCCCGAGCATCGCACGAGACACGGCCGACGTGGCGTTCGCGCTCGCCACCGACCAGCGTGGCGTCTCGCGGCCCGTCGCCTTCGGCTACGACCTCGGTGCCTATGAGGCAGCCCAGGCACCCTACGGTATCAAGCTGAGCCCGAACGGGCTGGCGATTCAGCGCGGTCCCGGCACCGAGTACCAGCAAGACTTCGACGTCGTCAACCGCTCGATGACGGCCGAGGACATCGACCTGACCGGGACGGTGCAGCCGGTGGGGTCGTTCCTGACGATCGATTCGATCACCGGGACGGGCGTCATCGGATCGGGCGCCACGGCCACGGTCAACGTGGCGTCGCTGGCGACGACCACCATCACGGCCTGGTTCTCGGCGGTCACCGCGCCGCTCGGCCAGATCGACACGCTGCGCCTCGCGGGCGAGATCGTCTCCGACCCGCGCTACACCGACGACGGCTGGGTCGAGGTCGAGCAGGTCTGCACCCCGACATCGTCGGTGAGCACGACCGCGCAACTTCGAAACGCCGTTACGGACGGGTGCGTGGGCCTGATCCTGCTGACGCCGGGCACCTACGACCTGACGGTGAGCGGCACGGGCGAGCTGTTCATCGATCAGAACAAGACGCTGCGTAATGCCGGCGGCGGCGAGGTGATCATCGACGCCGCGGGCGCGTCCCGCGTGATCCATATCGACCAAAACGACGTCACGGTCGAGCTCGACGGACTCACGATCACAGGAGGCGTCAGCGGCGCCGACGGTGGCGGAGTTCGGACCGACGGCAACAACGGCACCTCGGTCACGATCCGCAACAGCACGATCACGGGCAACGCGACCACCGGACATGGGGGCGGCCTGTTCATGAACGGCGGTGGGCTGCTCTTGGAGAACGTCACCGTCAGCGGCAACACCGCGTCAGGCAACGGTGGCGGCCTCGACGTCAGGACCACCGCCCAGCTGGTGCACGTCACGGTCGCGAACAACACGGCCGACGAAGGCGGCGGACTGGATCCACGCAACAGCACCGTCCAGCTCGTCAACTCGATCGTCGCGGACAACACCTCGACCGGCGGCGGCGGCCAGATCCGACGTGAGCTCACCTCGGTCGGCATCAACCTCGTCGAGGGTGGCTGCGTGGGCTGCCTGCCGTCGGACCTGACCGGCGACCCGCTGCTCCTGCCCCTCGCCCTGAACGGTGGCGACTCCCGGACCCATGCGCTCGACGGCCCGAGCATCGCACGAGACACGGCCGACGTAGCGTTCGCGCTCGCCACCGACCAGCGCGGCGTCTCACGGCCCCAGGGCGTCGGCTACGACCTCGGTGCCTACGAGGCCGAGCTCTCCATCTCCGCGACCATGGTCGCGGCGGCGAGCGCGGCCAATCGGCTTCCGAGCAACGGCACGGGCTATCAAGAGAGCTTCACCCTCACGAACTCCGGAGCCGGCAGCTCGGCCTTCACACTCCGGGCGACCGCCGCCGGAAGCGCCGTGGTGGTGGACTCGATTCGCGGCCCCGGCCTCACGTTCGGTGCTCAGCCCGACTCCGCGCTCACGGCCACGCTCGCCGGGAACGGCGGGAGCGTCGCCGTCGCCGTCTTCTATACGGTCCCGGACATCTCGGCCGGCACGACGGACACGCTGATCCTGACCGCAACGAGCGTCGTGAGCCCGATGCTCTCGGTAACCGATTCCACGACCGTGACGGTCGTGCGGCCGTCCCTGAGTCTCGGCAAGACCGCCACCGTGACGGGTGATACGATCCCGGGGGCGGACGTGACCTACCAGATCACGGTGACGAACCTCGGGACTGAAGCGGCCGTTCAGGTCGTGGTCCGCGACTCGATACCCGTCGAAGTCGACTACCGGCTCGGGAGCACGTCCGAGACGCTCCCGCCCGGGGTCACGGCCGTCGTCGAATTCGACGACGGAACCGACACGTGGACGTACGCTCCGGTCTCGGAGGGGTGCGGAGCGCCCGTCGGATACGACGGCTGCGTCCGATACACCCGATGGCCGCTCGATAATCCGCTTCCCCAGACGGCGCCCGACAACGTGGCCGTCTTCTCCTTCGTCGCGCGCATCCGATGACGCGCGCGCTCGCCCTTCGACCTGGCGGAGGCGCCGCTTCCCGGCCCCGCGCGCCGCCCTAGTCGTGCGTCGTTACCCCGTACCCGACCCGTCGACGCCTCCCCCGGCTGCGGCGGGCTACCAATCACCACAGTGCAGGAGAAATCCCATGCGGAAGGGACTCATCATCGGCCTCGGCCTGTTCGCCTCGACGCTCCCAGCGTCAGCGCAGGTCGCAGAGCCGCAGGCCTTGGCCATCACGGCGCAGAACGTGACGGCACGGGCAGCGGAGCGGACCGACGCGGAATCCGGAGCATCGCTCCCGGGAGACGTGATCGAGTATCAGCTCACCTTCACCAACCACACCGACGGCCCGATCGCCGAAGTCGTCCTGAACGACCCGGTCCCCCAGGGGCTGGTGTTCGAGGTCGGTTCGGTGACGGCCAGCCGTGAAGACGTGTTGGTCGAGTATTCCCTCGACGGCGGAAGCAGCTGGTCGGACCGACCGACCGTTCAGGTCGAGGAAGCCGGCGAGTCGGTCACGCGACCGGCGCCGCCCGAAGCTTACACCCACGTCCGCTGGACCGTCACCGGGACGCTGAATCCCGGCGCGCAGGTCCAGGCGCGCTTCCGTGCCCGTGTGGCCGGAGGCACCGACCCCGGGGGTGAGGCATGAGCCCCCACGCGATCCCTGTCCCGAGCGGACAAGCCCCCCGGAGCACGAAGTGCTCCTCCACTCTCGCTACGAGGAACAAGACGATGAACAGCACACCTCGAGCCCGATCGTGGCTCGTCATCCCAGCGATCGCCCTGGTGGCGCTCTTGTCGCTGGGCGCAAATCCCCTTTCCGCGCAGACCGCGGAAGGAACGGTGATCACGAACACGGCCACGGCCACGTACACCGACGCCAACGGCAACACCTATACGGCGGCCTCCGGCTCGGTCTCGGTGACCGTCGGATTCCAGGGGTCCCTGGCTGTCACCAGTCCAGCGGGCGCTTCGCCGTCGTCACCGTCGACCGACAACACCGTCACGTGGACGATTACGAACAACGGAAACGGGCCGGATCAGGTCGTGATGGGCGCTTCGAGCACGGACACCGACGTCGCCGGTAATCTCCGGTACGTCTACAACGCGGTGACGTACACCTCGCTGTCGGCCCTGAACACGGCGCTCGCCGCGCCGGGCGACAGCATCCCAGCCGGCGCCAGCATCACCATCGGCGTGCTGTACGACGTCCAGGCCGGCGAGGGTGGCAACGCGTCCAGCGTTCAGCTGACGGCCACCTCGACGCGCACCGGTGGAGACAGCAACAACTCCACGACGCTGGTAACGGCAGTGCTCGCCGGAACCGTGTCGGTCGCGTCGGACAACCCGACGATCGATCGCCTGCCCTCGAACGGTACGGTGCTCTACGTCGAGACGTTCCAGGTCGGGAGCGGCCTCACCGGTACGGCCGACATCAATCTGACGGCGTCGATCGCCGCGCCGAACGCGGCCACGGTGGTGTTGATCGGCATCCGGGAGCAGGGGGCTGCAAGCTGGGAGGTGCCGCCCTCGACAACCATCAGCTTCAGCTCCGGTGAGACGAGGACGATCGAGGTCCAGTACCGGGTCGACGGTGGCGTCGGAGACGCTGGCAGCAGCTCGACCGTCACGCTGACTGCTACGGGACCTGCCGCGGCCGGCTCGCCGACCGCTGCCGACGATCACGTCGTCACGATCGTCGGTCCGAGCCTGACGGTCACGAAGACAGCACACGCCTCCGAGGCGGACGCACTCGCTGGAGCGCCGACCTTGTCGGTCGATCCGCAGCCCGGCCAGACGATTTGGTACCGGGTCGAGGTGACCAACTCCGGAACGGCTTCGGCCGTGATGACCGGTGGCAGCAACGGGATCTCGGACGATTTCTCGAGCCTCCCGGTCACCTACGTGGCATCCAGCCTGAACCAGACCGGCAGCCCGATCACGTGGACCACGCTTGCCGAGTCGGGCGCGGTGATCACTGGAACCATTGCCGCTGGTATCCCCGGGGGAGGGGGTACGGCGTGGTTCGTGTTCGCGGTCGTGATCGACTAATCGACTGACCTACACGCAGACGCAGACGCAGTAGATGAACCCTTCCGCGGTTCTCCGTAGCGAGAGGCTCAGGCCCCTCACCCGCCATTTGGCGGCGTGGGGGGTCTGGGCCGCGCTCGGCCTGACGGCGGCGTCACCCGTTCGCGCTTTCCAAGCGAGCGGACCCCTGACGCCGGCCGGAACCGTGGTTACGAACGAAGCGACGGTCACCTATTCGACTCCGAACGGGTCGACCATCAGCTCCGTCGGCTCGGCCTCGTTCACGGTCGGCCAAATCGCGGGCGTGGACATCGAGCCACCCCGCATCAGCATTACCGAGCCCGGCCTGGACGTCGTCTTCCAGCACGTTCTGACGAACGCCGGGAACGGAACGGATTCCTTCAGCCTCCAGGCCCTCACCACGAATTCGTGGACCACCGGCATCCTGCATGACGTGGACGAAGACGGGCTGCTCACCGCGAGTGATACGCTCGTCACCGGTTCGGTGACGCTGGGCATGGGAGGCGCATACCCTCTGCTCGTCGTCGTCTCGGTACCGCCCGGCTTGAGCCCGGGGCACGTCGAGATGATCGACGTCGCCGCCACGAGCGGGTTCGACGCCTCTGTCGTCGACACGGTATCGGACGAGGTGCGATTGCTGGACGCAGACATCGACTCGGAGATCGACAAGGTCGTCGACCGGACGGTCGCCGCTCCGGACGATCTCCTCACGTACCAGATCCGGGTTCGCCTGGACGGCACGGGTCGACGCGACAGCGTCCTCTTCAGAGACAAGATTCCCGTCTTCACCACGTACCAGGCGGGTACACTCCAACTCGACGGCGAAGGCCTCACGGACGCGGCCGACACCGATGTCGGCGGCTACGATCCGGTGACCGGTGTCGTGACGGTCGATCTCAGCAGCCTGGCCTCGGGATCCGAGGCGAACGTCCTCTTCCAGGTGCGGATCGATCCGGCCGCGGCGATCGGAACACAGATCGTGAACGTGGCCGACCTCGCGATCGAGACCCCTCTGGGTACCCTCGACAGCCGGTCCGCGCCGGCAATCACCGACGTCGCCGCTCCACGCCTGAGCATCACGAAATCGGTGGCGGGCCTCGACCCGGCCACCGGCGGCGACACGCTCACCTACACGATCGAGGTCTCCAACCCGTCCACGGCGCTGAGCGCGGTCGATCTGGACGTGATCGACACGATCCCGGCGCCGCTGCTCCTCCTGGGAGCCACGCCGTCAGCCTCGGTATCCGGCTCCGAGCTCCGCTGGACCCTGCCCCGACTGGGCCCCGGCGAAGTCGCGCGGTTCGAGATCCTCACCGAAGTGCCCGAGGTGCTCGACTCCGTGACGGTCGTGAACCGGGCGCACCTTTCGCGGGATGGAGCGAGTGGTGAGCTCGCAGAATCCGAGCCCCGCCTGCTCATGCCGAGCATCGACGCCAGCATCGCGCTCGACCTCGAAGCCGAGGTCGTCGAGGTCCGATTGGGTGAGATCCTGCCGCTGCGAGCTACCGTAACCAACGACGGCGAGGCGACCGTGACCGAAGTCCTCGTCAAGCTCGCGCTTCCCGAGGGCACGCGCTTTGTCGATCAGCCCCTCGCGGCGTCCTTCAGCGGATCGCGCGATTCACCGGCGGCAATGGTCACCACCCTCCAGCTCGACTCGCTCGAGGTGGTCGGCGACACACTCTATGTGTGGCTACCGGGTGAGCTACGGCCCACGGAGTCGATCGAATTCCGCTATATGCTGCTCGTCGATCGCGCACCGGGTGGCGTTCTGTTGAACGTCGCCATCGCGACGGCCTTGCGGGGCACGCAACTCGCCGTCTCCTCCTTGGTGGTGGCCTCCAACCAGGCCCAAGTGCTCGTCGGATTGGCGCGTAACCGTGCCCTCGAGACCCGAACGGTCATCGGTAAGGTCTTCCACGACCTCGATGCGGACGGCTTTCAAGACCCCGACGAGCCCGGCATCCCGGGTGTCGACGTCGTGACGGCCGATGGCGAGAGGGCGACGACCGACGAATTCGGGAAGCTGTCGTTCAACGATCTCAGGCCGGGAAGGCACGCCTTCCGTGTCGATCCGCTCTCCGTGCCGGAAGGTCTGGTCCCTGTCACGGAGGGTCCGGGACAGCGGTTCCAGGTCGTCGAGGTCAACGGCTGGAATTCGCCGAGGCTCAGCTTCGCGCTCTCCGGCCCAGGTGTCGACGCGCACGCCGAAGATCCGGACCCGAGTGACCGCAGGGGTAACGGCTACGACAGCGAAGGGGTCGCCGATACCGCCGAAGCAGGCTCGGCCACGCTCGATCCCGTGAGGGTCAGCCCGCTGCGAACGGCGGAGGAGCGGGCGCAAGCCGACCGGTCCGCGTTCTTGCGCGGCCCACCCATTGTCGTGACGGACCCGGTCGACGGCTTCGTCTCGGCGACGAACCGCGTCTACATCGGCGTGCAGGGCGAGCCGATGAAACCCGTCGAGCTCTTCCGCGAAGACTCGCTGCTCGTCGAGACGCAGCTGTTCCCGGACGGGTCGGGCGACTTCATCGGTGTCGAGCTGCGGCCTGGACCTCAGGTGTTCCGCATCCGCACGGTGAACAGCTGGAACAACGAGAGCTGGGACTCGCTCGTGGTTCACCAGACCGGACCGCCGGTACGGCTGGAGCCCGAGAACGAGCGGATCACGGTCCTTGCCGACGGCCGCACACCGACCCGGACCCGCGTCCGCCTCTACGACGCATGGAGCGTACCGGTCGTCAACCGGCCGTTCGTCACCGTACACATGGACGGCGGTGACTTCTTCGGCCCAGACGCTGATCCGTCTTCGGTCGGCCATCAGATCGAAGCGGACAGCCAGGGCTGGGTCACGATCGCGGTGCGGGGCGGCCGGGAGACGGGTAAGGGTGTCCTCATGGTCGAGGTGCCGGACGCCGACGTGATCATCCCGGTGTCGCTGCTCGCCCCGGTGCGGCCGCTCCTCCTGACCGGTGTCGGGCAGGTCTCGCTGGGCGCCGGTGGAGACGCCTTCGGCGCGGTCACGGCGCAGGGACGGGTCTCGGACGACGTCGCGCTCACGCTCAGCTACGATACCCGGCGCCTGGACCAGGGACGAGACGTATTCGGGCGCAGCTTCGATCCTCTCGACGAGGGCCGGAACCCGATTGTGGGTGACGCCAGCGAGCAGCGCTCCCTGACGCCCTCGCGGTATCAGTTCTCCGCGCGGCTGGAGCGCGGGCTCGATTACCTGATCCTCGGCGACGTCCAGACGAGCGGCTTCGCCGATGGGATGGAGCTCGCCCGCTACGGCCGCTCCCTGCCTGGAGCCGCCGCGCGCCTGACGACGGGAAGCGTCGAGTGGAACGCCTTCGGCGCGTCGACCACCCAGGCGCTGCGTCAGCAGCAGATCCGCGGCTCCGGGACGTCGGGGCCGTTCGAGCTCGGCGGCGGGGTGCTTCCGGGTACGGAACAGGTCCGCGTCGAGGTCAGGGCGCTCGAGAACCCGACGCGGATCGTGAGCGAACAGCTTCTCAGCCGCTTCACCGAGTACCAGATCGACTACGAGCGTGGCACGTTGCTCCTCAAGCAGCCCGTTCCCGCGGCCGACGCCTTCGGCAACCCCGTCTTCCTGTCGGTGACGTACGAGGGCGAGTCGGGAGGCGATCACAGCCCCGTGTGGGGCTTGCGCGCCTCCAGCGCCCTGGGCGGCGTCGCGAGCGTGCTCGCCGACTCGGTTCCGATTTCCGTGAGCATCGTCAACGACGCCCAGCCGGGTCAGAGCTTCACGCTCGGGGCGCTGCAGACCGGCGTCATCCGTGAGGGTGGGCTCGCCGTCACGGCGGAGGTCGCCGTGGCCAGCGGTACCGACTCGACGGGCGTCGCCACACGGATCAAGGGCTCCTCGCCGCTCCTCGACGGCCGGGCCAGCGTGTCGGCCGAATGGACCTACGTCGGCGACGAGTTCTCGAACCCGGCCAACATCGGCCTCCGCCCGGGAACGAACGAAGTCAGGGCGAACGGCACGCTCAGAATGGGAGGGGGTGAGGTAACGGTCGGTCATCAGAGGCAGAGCTTCTCGAACCGTGACCTGTCGAGAAACCGAACCACCGCAGGGTATCGACAGGCTGTTCGCGAGGACGTGGAGGTAGAGGCGCGCCTCGCGGCGGACGCGGTCGAGAACGTGAGCGGTGACGTCTCCTCGGGGGCCGGCGAGTACCGCGTTACCTGGTCGGCCGCCGAGCGCCTCGACCTGTTCGCCGAGGGCCGCAATCAGCTCTGGTCGAGCGGAGCCGGACTCGCCAATCGAGGAGCCTATTACGGGGCCGGAGCAACGTTCGAGCTGTCCAGGAGCTTCGCGCTCGAGGCGCGCCACCTGCGCGTGACGCCGGGCGGCGACGCCAACCCCTACAACCTCTCCAGCGTCGGACTCACCTCTCAGCTGCGGGTGGGAACGAAGGCCTGGGGCTCGTATCAGATCGCGGGCGGAATCGACGGTCAGACCAACGCCGCCGTCGTCGGATTGACCCACCGGTTCAGCATCGGAGCGGATTGGCGGTTCTCGACGATGCTCGAGCGCCGCCAGGGCGTCGGAGCGGCGAGGATCGGTGACCCCGTGCTGGCTTCCCCGTTCGACCGCCCCGAGGAGGGCTACACGTCGGCGAGCTTCGGGACCGAGTACCTGCCGCAATCGAAGCCGTACCGCGTGTCGTTGCGCGCCGAGAGGCGGGACGGGACGCTGTCGTCGTCTCACCTCGCCACTCTGGCCGGCGACGTCTCGTTCAGCTCGGCGCTGGCGCTGCTGTCTCGTCAGGAGTTCACGGAGCGAGACCTCTTCGGGTCCCTGACGACGCGCTACACGCGTGAGCGGTCGAGCCTCTGGGGTCTCGCGTACAGGCCCACCAGGCGGGACGACCTCAACATTCTGTTCAAGTTCGGATGGAAGGACGCGGTGAATCCGTTCGGCACCGGCGTACTCGTCGCCGACGGCGAGGAGAGTCGCCTCATCGGAGCGATGGAGGCGATCTGGGCGCCGCTCGCCGACCTGGAGATCGGTGCCCGCTTCGCGACCCGCTCGACGAGGCTCGAAGCGCAACCCATGGCGGGCACCCCCATCGAAACGCGCAATCAGACCGACTTCCTCGGACTACGCGGGCGCTGGCTCTTCCACGACTTGGGTGGTGTGGAAGTCGAAGCACGCGGGATGATGAGCGACCTGGTGCCGGGATCCACGTGGGATGTGGCACCCAGCCTGGTCTTCCAGCCGATGGAGGCGATCGAGATCGAGCTCGGCTACCGCTTCGGTGACCTGCAGGACCCGGACTTCGCGGTGCGCTCGGGCCATGGTCTGTTCCTGACCATCGGCACGCGCATTACGGAGGATCTGATTCCCACCGCGGCGAACTTCTGGCGATCCCGCTTCGGAGGTTGAGGGGAGACGACGATTGAGCGGAGCGAGGGGACCCGCCCTCCCTCCGTCGCCCTACGCCGGCGTACATGGTCAATCCGACCACGCGCACGAGCACGTACGGGATCGCGAACCAGAGCGCGAATCCCTCCTCGAACGCGCTGGGCACGGCGACCGCCATGAAGAAGGCGACCGCGGTCGCGATCAGCGTCCCCGCTCGACGAGCGGGTGCGTGGTGTCGGCGCTGTTCCGGGCAGCTGCGTGATTCCGAAAACGAAGACCAGATCGAAGAAGAGCTCGACGAACGTCGCGCTCTGGCCCTCCGGAGAAACGACGGCCCGAGTCATGGGTTCACGGCGGGAAGGACCTCCCCGCTGCCCCCCTCACCCACCTCGCACTGGATCGCATGGCGCCCGTCGAGGGCCGCTTCAGGACGGGTGCTGGGGTCGGGTGCGTTCATGCGGGGCAAGATGCGACGGACGCCCTCGGTCCGAGAGTGATCGCGGGCCATCTTGCCGGTCGGGGCATTGCACCGGAGCTTCCCGGTCGACGGGTGGGCCCAAGACCCCTTGCAGCCTCGCCGTCCGTCGGCACTCCGGAGATGGATCCATGAACACACCCAGAATTCTTACCCTATGCCTGCTCCCGCTGTCGGCAGCGCCGCTCGCGGCCCAGTCAGCACCCAGCTCGGTCTTCATCGAGGCGCTCACCTGGGAAGAGATCCGCGATCGAATCGCGGCTGGCAGCACGACGATCATCATCCCGACCGCGGGCACGGAGCAGAAGGGCCCGCACATGGTGATGGGCGAGCACAAGTACGTCATGGAATACACGATGAACGAGGTGGCGCGGACGCTCGGTAACGCGCTCGTATCGCCCATCATCACATACGTGCCCGAAGGCAGTTGGGGGGACGAGCCGACCGGTCACATGAGGATGCCTGGCACGATCACGCTCCCCGGAGAATGGTTCCGCGACCTGCTGACGCACACCGCCAAGAGCCACGCGGCAGGCGGGTTCACGGATATCGTTTTCGTCGGAGATTCCGGCGGGAACCAGCGCGGCATGAGCGCCGTCACCGATCAGCTCAACCGGGAATGGGCGGGAACCGGCATTCGCGCTCACTTCATCGGCGACTACTACGCCAAGAGCAGCGAGGACATCAACGCGCTCATGAAGTCGCTCGGCTTCACGGACGCCCAGATCGGCAGTCACGCCGGTCTGCTCGACACGTCTCAGATGCTGTTCGTGAATCCGAACCACGTCCGCATGGACAAAGCCGCCCCGGACGGGGGCTTCGAAGGGTCGGGGGTGAGCGGAGACCCCTCGCTGGCCACGGCCGCCCTCGGAGAGGTGCAGCTTCGCATCAAGATCGACAACGCCCTGGCTCAGATCAGAGCCAGCATCGAATCCAGGTAGAGGATGATCATGACTCGACAAAGACATGCCGTCGCCGCGGCCGCAGCTGTCGCTCTGGCCTGCTTCGGAGCGGAGGCGCTCAGCGCGCAGACCCTGGGCGATCCCTTCATCGAGCAGATGACCTGGACCGAGATCCGAGACGCCATGGCGGCGGGCAAGACCAAGGTCATCGTGCCCATCGGCGGCACCGAGCAGAATGGCCCGCACATGGTCATGGGCAAGCACAACTACGTCATCACGTTCGCCGCCGGGAAGCTGGCGCGCGAGCTCGGCGATGCCCTCATCGCGCCGACCGTCGCGTGGGTTCCCGAAGGGAGCTATGAGCGCGAGGGCTTTGGCGACAAGCCGGGCGTCATCACCAACCCCTCCCCCAGCTACAACAATCTGCTCGAGGCAGCCGCGAGGAGCCTGGAGTCGCACGGCTTCACGGAGATCATCTTCATCGCCGACAGCGGCGGCAATCAGGCGGGAATGGAAGAGGTCGCAACGCGCCTGAACGGAGAGTGGGAAGGCGGTCCGACACGCCTCTTCGCCTTGACCGACTACTACGCGAAGGGGCAGGAGTATTCGCGCGCGTGGCTCCGCGCGGAGTTCGGCTACGACATGGAGACCATCGGCTCCCACGCGGGCATCACGGACACGTCGGCCGTCATGTACGTCTTCCCCGACGGAGTGCGAAACGACAGACGCTATCGATTCGGGGGTCGACCGGATGCCGGGGTGACCGGTGATCCCACGCTCGCCACGCCCGAAATCGGCCGGATGGTGGTCAACTTCAAGGTGGTCGCCGCCCTCCAGCAGTACGAGGCGATGAAGGCGCCACCGCGCGGGGGCCGCAGGGGAGATGCCGGGGCAGGCTGACTCGCCCCGCGGGGCGAGGTGAGGCAGCGAAACGCGGGAGTTAAGCCTTAGCCGGCCTCCGAGCACCGTGCGTCTCTGGTCGCAAGCCCCCCTGTGCCACGGCCTGATTGCGGGCGGGGTGGGCAGGCTAGTTGCCGAGGCGTTGCCGCAGCTGCGTGAACCAATTCGTGGCGACAACGACTCGTGTGCTGGCCGCATATTGCTCGTTCACGACGGCATCGATGGGGGTGGAGACGATCAGGAGCCTCCCGTCCCGATGTACGTCCAGAAGGCTGGGTTCACTATTCGTGAACGTCACTGGGAACGGGCTGCGATCAACGATGCGAAAGTCACCCTGCGCGGCAACGGTCGCTACGAGGATCTGCCCGTTCTGTCCGTAGTACAGGGCGCCGCCGTCCGGGCTCCACAACGCGCGGCCATCAACGGGAGTATCACCCTCGGACACCCGCGTCTCGCTCGAGAGATCCGGCCAGGTGCGCACATAAATGTGGGCTGTGCCGCTCCGTCCGCTGACATAGGCGATCCGCATCCCATCCGGAGAAACGCTGGCGTTACGTTCCCCCCATTCCGCGCCGAGCAACCGCGTCGGGGGGCTACTGCCATCCGCGAGAACAGAAAAGACATCGGCATTCTCAGAGGCGGTCGCGGTAAAAAGAATGGTCCCGTCGTCGAGCCAATGACTGGGTTGGTTGTCGACGGCCGCCCCGCCGAGCCGTACGGGGTCGTCGGTTCCGTCTACGCCGACTGTGTAGACCTCCGAACCCTCTCCACTGTAGGCGACCCGCGAGCCGTCAGGAGACCAGACCGGGCTCCGGGGGGCTGACACCCCCGAATAGAGCGTGTCTTTGGATCCACGATCCCAGTCGAAGGCGATAAGGTGCGCGCCGTCGGCGTAGGCGAGCCACGTGCCATCCGGTGACAGTCTCGCGCCGGTCTGAAAACGGCCTAGACCGGATAGCGCCAAGCGTTCCGTACCGCCGCGGCTGTCCAGGAACAACAACTCCCTGCCGTAGTCAGCTTCCGTCAGTGTCGGTCCCGCCAAATATACGAGTGTCCCGGTCGGGGAAAGGGCATACATGCCCGTGTGCGGCGCGCTCACGGCCACATTCTCCAGGACGGGGGTCGGGGGCCCCGTGGCTTCGAGGCGCTCGGGGTCGAACGGCATCGCTATCAGCGAGCCGCTTTCGTGCGCATAGATGATGTGTCCACTGTGCGACCATTTCGCCTCGAAACCGTCCGGGATCAACGTGGTCGTGTCGTTCGCCGCGAGGTCGAGCAGAAAAATGCCACTACCACTGCCACCCTGGCCCTGCGGGTCCCACTGGAACAGAATCCCGCGACCCCCTGGGAGCAGAACCGGAAAGCGGGCAAGGCGCTCCGTAGACTCCATGATGCGCTCGGCGGAGCCTCCGATTTCGGGAACCCGCGAGATGAAAGCGCTCCCGCCCGCTGTGTCTGGGACGTTGGCGAAGTAGATCGATTCGTCGTCACCCCAATGAGGCGTCTGCAGAAAGCCGGTCTGCTCCTCGGTCCAGAGCGTCTGTACGGTTCCGCCGACGGTCTCCACCTTCTTGAGATGCTGCGGCATGCCCGCCTCGGAGACTGCTACGAAGGCGATTTGCGTCCCGTCCGGAGAGAACGTCAGGAATCCCCAGGCCTCCTCCTCTTCCGTGCCCGCGACGGGCGAGGCCACCAGCTCGCCAGGCCGCCGAACGAAGAGCTGTCCTTCCCGAACAAACGCGATCGCCCCGTCACGTCCGACGGCGGGCGACAGCGCCCCCATTGCCTCGTTCATTTCGAACCAAACGCTGGGCCCTTCGACAGGTGTCTGGACCTCGTTGGAGCCGACAGCTAGCCAAGCTGTGCTCATCGCGAACACGGCCGTCGCCGTTGCGAACGCCACCGTCATCCGGTTCCAAGTCCTGGCGTCCGCTGCCCCGCCCGCACCGACTTCCTCCCCCTTCCCGTACCGGAATCCCGAGTCCCTCAGGGCCCGAGCGAAGTCCCGCGCTGTGGTGAACCGATCCGCGGACAGCTTTTCGAGAGCCTTCCGGATCGCCGCGTCCACATTCGCCGGAATCGAGGTACGAGCCTGCGCGGGCTTCGGTGCCTCCCCCGTCAGGATCTTCGCCAGAACGGCCTGGACGCTTCCGCCCGTATACGGGGGCTCTCCCACCAGCATCTCGTAGAGCACGCACGCCAGCGAGTAGACGTCACTCGCCGCGTTCGGGTCCCGGTCCGCCGACGCCTGTTCGGGGCTCATGTAGTACGGTGTCCCCATCGACAGCCCGGTCTCGGTCAGCCGCCCACCGCCCGCGGCGCTGACCGCCAATGCGATCCCGAAGTCGGACAGCAGGGGCCGGCCCCCACTCATCAGGATGTTCGCCGGCTTGATGTCTCGGTGGATCACACCCTGCGCGTGCGCCGCGTGGAGCGCGTCGGCGACGTCCGTGGCGATCCTGACCGCCTCATCCACCGGCAGCTGGCCGTCCCGATCGAGACGATCCCGGAGCGTTTCCCCCTGGACGTAGGGCATCACGTAGAAGAGGAACGAGTCCGCCTCGCCTGAATCGAACAGCGGCAGGATATGCGGATGCTGGAGGTTCGCCGTCGTCTTGATCTCGGCGAGGAACCGCTCGGCGCCGACGACGGCAGCGAGCTCGGGCTTCAGGACCTTGAGCGCGACCTTGCGCTCGTGCTTCAGGTCGTCCGCGAGGTAGACCGTCGCCATCCCGCCCTCACCGAGCTCCCGCTCGATGCGGTACCGGTCACTCAGCGCGGCGTTCAAGCGCTCGATCGGATTCGTGCTCATCTGGTGGGCTCCTTCGTGTTGTCCCGCGCCGAAGCCAGCGCCTCCCGTGCTTCGTCCACCAGATGGACGAGGTCGGGATCCGGATTGGTGAACGTGTCGGAAAAGACCCTGAAGTGACGCTCCGCGTCTTCGACGCGGCCCAGAGCAGCATAGAGAACGACGAGACGCTGGCGCGCGAACGAAGTCGCCAGCCCGCCCCCAACAAGGTCATACCGTCTGACCACCTCCACCGGTGAGGCGAGCTTCTCGTAGTACGTCGCCGCAGCCTCGTACTGCCCCAGGGACTCGTGCGCCTCGCCCAGCAAGGAGAGAACGACTCCCCCTAGAAACCAGCCCGAACCCCCAGCGAAGTAGTGGGGCCACGTCCACGCTTCCATGGGCGTGAGGGACTCGATCACGGTATCCCAGTCGCCGTTCGACTTCGCGATCACCGCCTCGACGACCTCGGGCGCGCTCCCAGCCAACAGGAGTGCCTCGGATGAAAGCGCCCGCAGCGTGGAGAGGTGCCGTTCCGCTCCAGGGGCGTCCGCAGCCAACGCCGTCTGCAGGGCGGCTGCCAACAGCCCGTCGGCGCT
>JAOTVL010000167.1 GCA_029863525.1 Gemmatimonadota bacterium | reverse complement strand
CCTTCGGCGTGTCCGCGACGTGGACGCGACCGGCTTCAAGGTGCTGGGGCAGACCTTCGCTCGCCTTCGGGGCCGTGGCACGACGCTGGGCTTCAGCCACGTCGTGCCCGGGGTGCTGCGGCCCGAGATCGCCGAGGATCTCTTGCTCAACGGGGTGCCGGAGGCCCGGATGTTCGAGAGCACGGACCACGCCTTGGAGTACTTCGAGGAAGGTCTGCTCATGAAGGTCGGTGCGGACGAGTTCGACGAGCAGGGCTGGACGTTGCCGATGTTCGCGTCGGACTGGGGGCTCGATGCCGCCGAGGCGGAGATCCTCGAGTCGTATGTGAGGGAACGCTGGTTCGACGGTGGCGACCACATGTTCCGCCAAGGGGACCAGGACCGCTCTCTCTTCCTGCTTCGGAGGGGCACCGCCGACATCACCATTCCGATTCCGGGTGAGCCTCGGGGTCGTAGGCTCGGCACTGTCGCGAGGGGGACCGTCGTGGGTGAAATCGCCCTCATCGACGGTCTGCCGCGCTCCGCGAGTGTCCGCGCTACGGATCCGGTGAACGCCTATGAGCTCACACACGACGGGTTCATGAGTCTCGCCGGAGAGCATCCGACCATCGCCATCAAGCTCCAGGCGCGGATCGGCTCGGTTCTTGGCGCGCGCCTCCGGCGGGCGAATGCGCTGATCGCCGAACTCGACTCCTAGGCGCCGGCAGGGAAACTTTCTGCCGCCTCCCCGCAAGAAGATCCGACAGCACTTTCCTACTCGAGCGTCGCCCGTGGCGACGTCGGCCGGCGCCTAACGTGCCGTGAACGACTTTGGCCATGGGGGTGGCATGACAGTTGCTCCCTCGGCGCGCGGAACCACTTGTATGATCCCACACGGGAGACCGATCCATGAAATCCACTGTTCGCTATCTCGCGCTCACCGGCATGGTCGTGCTCGCCGCGTGCGGCGACGACGGCCTGACCGCGGGAACGCTGTCCGCAGCCGAGGCCGAGGAGCTCGCCGGTGCGATCTTCTCACAGAGTTTCCTCAGCGCCTTGACGCTCAACTACGATCAGCCCGCCCAGTCGCCCGAAGGCCCACAGCTCGCCACGTATACGACGACAATCGAGACGACCGCGTCGTGCCCGCTCGGCGGCCTCGTCGCGGTCGACGCGTTCGTCGACGTGGCAGTCGATGACCAGACGGGCGCCGGGGACGTCGACTTCTCCGTGGACCTCACCCACTCCGGATGCGTCGTGCAGGGGCAGAACGGCACCGAGTTCTCCCTGACCGGGAATCCCGGCATCTTGTTCAACTTCCTGATGTCGACGGACGGCGGGGAGAACGCGTCGTTCTCCGGCTCGATCACCGGTGCCGTCGATTTCGGGATGGTCGGAGTCGAGAAGCAAGGCATGTGTCAGATCAGCTATGACTTCTCTGGCACCTCCTCGCAGCAGGGCTTTTCGTTCCAGGCGAGCGGCTCGGTGTGCAGCAACAATGTCTCGCAGAGCTTCAGCATCGACTGAGCGCTCGGACCTCCGCGACAATCGAGCCCCCGACCGGTCTCACCGGGCGGGGGCTCTTTGCGTTCTGACCACGCGTCCGGCGGGCCTGGCCCCCGTGATCCCTGCGAACGCGAGGCTCGAGTCCGACCCGCGGGCAGGCTCTAGATCTACTCGCCGCGTGCGGCGATGATCGGCAGGATCACGTGCGATGAACGAGCCTCGTCCATCCAAACCGTGTTCGTCGCGACCCGCGATCGCGTCGCCAACCCCTCCGCTTCGCCCGTGTTGAAATTCAGGTCGAAGTGCGGATAGTTGCTGCTCGATACGTCGATCCGAATACGATGCCCCGCCTGGAACAGGTTGCTGGTCGGGAACGCCTCGATGGTGACCTCGTAGATGGAACCGGGGGTCATGAGCTCCGGCTCCTCCCAGGAATCCCGGTAACGGCAACGCACGATGCCGTCGGTCAAGTTCATCGCGAACCCTTCCGGGTAGTCCGTGTTCGGCGGGTACACGTCGAGGAGCTTCGCCGTGAAATCGGTGTCCGGGCAATCCGAGGAGATCCACAGCCGGGCGATCAGCGGTCCCGTGACCTCCGTGTCGGTCGCGAGCGGCTCGGTCTCGAACACCAAGACGTCGTCTCGCTCCGCAAGCGGGCGATACGGCTCGGTCGAACCGAAGAAATCCGCTCGTTCCCGCTGATCGTACGCACCACCTTCCATGATCGGCGCGCCCGAGGTGATGGTCCCTCCGATGCTCGGAACCGGATCCCGGGGATCGTAGCGATACGTCGCGGAAGCCTCGGCCTCGTTCGGGCGCTCGGTCGAGAGGTCTCCGTCGGCGTGCAGGTAGTACAGCGTGTCGACCGCGTCGGGGTGGGGCCAGTCGGTGGTGGTCTTCCATCGACCCCCATGGTCGAGCCGACCCTCCGCGTTTCGGAAGCCGCTCCCTCCGCCCATGAGGAAGTAGCGGACCGTCGGCTCTTCGTCGACGCCGTTGTCGACCCCGCGAAGCCAACGGTCGAACCAGCGCACGCGAAGCTCCCAAAAGTCGCCCGCGAGCTGGCCGTCGAGAGTGGCATCGGGCCCGAAATCGACGTCGCCCGCGTAGGTGAGTGATCGGTCGCCGTGAGTCCATGGACCGAGAATGAGTCGTATCGGTCCGCGCTTGGTCCGCGCGAGACCCATGTAATTCTCGGTGGCGGTTCTCGGGTACGGATCGAACCAAGACGACATGTGGACCATCGGTGCGTCCGGCCATTGGTCGTGATGTCCGATGGCGTAGATACCCGGCTGCTTCCAGTAGTCGTCGAAAACGCCGCGCGTCCACTGCTCGAAGAGGTACTCCTCGTACGCCGGCGCGAGGCTGACCGGCGAGTGGCCGGGTCTCCACGGCATCTCCCGAAACCACCGATGGATGTCGACCGCTTCCATTGCGGCTTTCAACTCCGGGTCGCCGGTCACTTCAGGACTCACCAACGCATTCCGGTACGCCCAAGTCGCCTGCTTCAGCTCGAAGGTGCCACCCTGTCGGATGCCGCCCTGAAACGAGTTGGAAAAGCCGCCGGAGTCCAGGAACATCGCGGCGACGCCGGGTGCGCCCGCGGAGGCGAGGGCGCCTTGAGTGTGCGCGGCGTAGGAGAGCCCCATCGTGCCGATCTGTCCGTCGCACCAAGGCTGCTCCAGAATCCACGCGCAGGTGTCGTATCCGTCCGGCGCGTCGTCGAGGTACTTCCGATACTCTCCCTCGGAGTCGTAGCGGCCGCGCACGTCCTGGTACACCACCGCGTACCCGCGCTCAACGAAGACGCGCGCGACGTCAGCCCGGCTCCTGGCCTCGTTCGGCTCGGCGAGCGAACGCTCGGAGCGGCTGGGCCGGTCTTTCCCGTAGGGTGTTCTCTCCAGGATCACCGGCCAGGATCGTGGCAGGGGCGAGTCGTCGAGCGCGGGAAGGTACACGTCCGTCGCCAGGCGAACACCGTCTCGCATGGGTACCATGACGCCGTCGCGAAGCGCGACATCGTAGGGACCATCGATGGGCATGCCGTCGGCGTCGACCCTCGGCCGCGATCCGCACCCCGGCAGGGCGAGCCCGGCCGCGGCCACGCCCATCAGCTTCGTGAAGGCACGTCGAGAGAGCGGGAGCGCATCACGTGAATCACGGACCATGTCTAAGATCCTCCCTCATGCGTCGCGGACGGACCACCGGTGACCTCGGCGGTGAGCCGGCTGAGCACCATCGGCGCCGCCAGGCTCGCCAGCGCGAGACCCCACAGCGTGATTGCGATCGGTGAGTCGAACAAGACACCCCAGTCCCCCCCCGAGAGCGCCATCGCGCGTCGGAGATTCTTCTCCATCAGCGGCCCCAGCACCAGGCCCAGCACAACGGGGGCCAGCGGGAAGTCGAGTCTCCGCATGATGTATCCGACGATCCCGAAGAGGGTCATGAGCACCAGGTCGAAGGCGCTTCCGTTCACGGCGTAGACCGCGACGAAGGCGAGCGCCGCGACGCCCGGGATCAGGATCCACCGCGGAACGCTGAGTGCGCGCACGAACATCCCGACCAGCGGGAGGTTGAGGAGAATGAGGAAGGCATTGCCGACGTACATCGACGCCGTGAGCCCCCAGAAGAGGTCGGGTTGTTCCTCGAGCAGCAGGGGGCCCGGCGTGACCCCGAGGCCGAGGAGAGCCCCGAGCAAGACGGCGGTGGTCCCGCTTCCAGGAACGCCGAGGGTCAGCAGCGGGATCAAGGCACCGTTGGCCGCGGCGTTGTTCGCCGACTCGGGCGCCGCGACGCCGCGGATGTCCCCTTCGCCGAATCGACCGGAACGACCCGCGATTCGCTCCTCCGTGCTGTACGCGAGGAACGACGCGAGCGTCCCACCCGCTCCGGGTAGGACTCCGACCAGGAATCCCACCAGGCTCCCTCGGACCATCGTCCATCCGGTGGTCGCGAGCTCCTTCGCCGAGACCATCACCTTGCCCGCGATAGAAGGCGCGCCGCGACCCGACTGCGTGTCCTCGAGTAGCTGAAAGACCTCGCTCACCGCGAAGAGGCCGATGGTGACCACGACGAAGTCCATCCCGTCCAGCAGCTCGATACGTCCGAAGGTGTAGCGCGGCACCGCGCTGTTCGGATCGAGCCCGACCGTGGCCAGCCAGAGACCGAACGCGGTCGAGACCAGGGCCCGCACGAGGCTCCCACCCGCAAAGCTCGACAGCGCGGAAAAAGCGAACACCATGAGCGCGAAGTACTCGGCCGGCCCGAACCGGATTGCCCACGCAGCGAGGAGCGGAGCGAAGAGAATGAGACCGAAGATGGAAAGCGTGCCGCCCACGAACGATGCGATCGCCGAGATCGCCAGCGCGGGGCCACCCCGCCCGGCCCGGGTCATCGCGTGGCCGTCGATCGCAGTGACGACCGCCGACGCCGTGCCGGGCACGTTCAGCAAGATCGTGCTGATGGAGTTGCCGTACTGCGAGCCGTAGTAGATCCCTACGAGGAGGATGAGCGCCGATTCGGGTGGTATGCCCGCGGCGAACGTCACCGGGATCAGGATCGCGATCGCGTTGATCGGTCCGATGCCTGGCAGCATCCCCACGAACGTGCCCGTCCCCACACCGGCGAACGCCAGCCCGACGTTGAGCGGTTGCAGCGCTACGCCGAAGCCGGAGATCAAGTGGTTCAGCGAATCCACAGGTCTCCGATCGGAAGGGGCAACGAGAGGAGCTCGACGAAGAGAAGCCAGAGGCCGCCCGACAGGACCGTTCCGGCGACCAGAGAGCCGCGCAGCGGCCCGCGGAAGAGCAGCGAGAGGGCCGTGGTCACCAGCGTGGTCGAGACGAAGAAGCCGATGACCGGGAGGGCTCCGGCGTAGGCCAGAAACGCGACGACCGCTCCGGTCATTCTGACGAGTGCCGCGGCGTCGGGAAGCACGACGTAGGCGCGGGGTCGAAGCAGTGCGGTCACACCCACGCCGACAAGCGTTACACACACGAGGTAGGGCAGCGCTTTCGGGCCGACGGGATCGGTCATGAAGCCAACGTCGTAGGTGGAGGCTTCGAGCGCGCCGAGGATGCCCGACAGCGCGAGCATCGCTCCGACCACGCGGTCGACACGTCCGCTCACTCGATGAGCCCGATGTCGCGTGACATGGCCCGGAAGTCCGCGACCTGCTGATGCACGAACGTCGCGAAGTCTTCGCCGACCAGGAAGAAGGGCTGCAGGCGGTTGGCCCGGCGTGCCTGAGCCCACGCGTCCGAGCGTCCGACCTGATCGAGGACCGCAACCCAGCGGTCGTACTCCTCGTCGGCGATTCCCGGGGGTACGTAAAATCCGCGCCACGTAATCCAGGTGACGTCGATGCCCGATTCCCGCGCCGTCGGAACGGCGGCGAGCGGGCCCTCCAGCCTCTCGGGAGAGAGCGTCGCGAGGACCCGGAGTCGGCCGGCGGCGACCTGGCCTTCGACTTCCGACGCCTCTCCGGAGAAGACCTGCACGAAGCCACCGAGGAGCGCGGTCATCGCCTCGCCGCCACCGTCGAAGGGTACGTAGCGGATCAAGCGAGGGTCGAGCCCAGCGCGATGCGCCAGGAGGAGGACCTTCATGTGGTCTTGGCCGGCGACCGCCGAGCCCCCACTCACCACGAGCGCCGAGGGATCGCGACGCCACGCGT
>JAOTVL010000166.1 GCA_029863525.1 Gemmatimonadota bacterium | reverse complement strand
TGTCCGCCGAGGCGTTCGAAGCCATTTCGGTCGTAGAAGGCCCGCACGTTTTCGAACGCCTCGGCGGACACCCCGGGCACGTACGAGAAGAACAGCGGCTCGGCCACGCTCCAGGCTCCGGCTCCGATGGCATAGCCGAGCATGCCCCCGGTCACGGACGCGAGGGTCGCGATGCCCGCGAACCTCAACGACCGCTTCGACGCCCCGAGGCAGAGCGCAAGAAGGAGCGGGTCAGGCGGGATGGGGAAGAAAGACGACTCGGCGAAGGCCAACAGGAAGAGCGCGGTGAGACCGTGCGGAGTGTCCGCCCAGTGGAGCACCCAGTCGTAGAGGCGACGGATCTGGTAGCGTAGGCCACGCCCGCGCTCAGCAGCGCCTTCCCCCGCCCCGCCTCCGTCGCCCGCCGCCCGCCGGTCCATCGGCTCTTGACCGTCTCCCGTCCCGTCGCTCACGCCCCGCCCTCCTCGCTCCACGCGAACCGCCCGAGGAGTGGAACGAACTTCACCGGGCCTCCAACCACCTCCTCGCTCACCGCGAACCCCGTCTTCGTGACGAGGGTCAACTCCTGAATGTCGCGACCCCCAACCGGAATCAGCATCCGGCCCCCGTCGGCCAGTTGGTCGACCAGAGCCTGCGGCACCGAGGGAGAGGCCGCGGACACCACAATGACGTCGAACGGCGCGTACTTGCGCCACCCGATCGTGCCGTCACCGACCAGAAGCGCGACGTTCTTCACGCCGAAGGCGTCGAGCGCCTGGCGTGCACGCTGCGAGAGCTCGCGCACCCGCTCGACCGAGTAGACACGATCCGCGAGGAGGGCGAGCAGCGCCGTCTGGTACCCCGAGCCGGTCCCGATCTCGAGCACCTTGTCGTCCGACGTCGGCTTCAGAATGGAGATGTAGTACGCCTGCAGGGACGGCTGCGATGCCGTCTGCGAATACCCGATCGGGATCGCCGCGTCCTCGTACGCCCGGGGCCGCACGCCCTCGGGGAGGAAGAGGTGTCGGGGCACCCGGTCGAAGAGTTGGAGGATCTCGAGATCCTCGATCCCGCGCGCACGGATGTCCTCGATCAGCTTGCGCCGATAGCCCGCCCAGCGGACGTCGCCTAAAGGGTCAGATCCCACGCACGAATTTCCTCGATGAGCCCGTAGTTGGTCAGGTCCAGGTGGAGGGGCGTGATCGAAATGTAGCCGTCCGCGATGGCCTGGAAGTCCGAATCCTCTGGCCCTCGCCAATGCACCACGCCCCCACCGATCCAGAAGTACTCGCGACCCGAGGGGTCGTCGGCTCTCGTGATCGAGTCGGCGTAGCGTCTCCGGCCCAAAGACGTGATCCGGACCCCACGCACCTCCTCGGGCGGAAGGGGCGGAAGGTTGACGTTCAGCAACGTGTCCGTCGGAAACGAGGACTTCGTCAGCATTTGTCCCAACAGCGCGGTGACGAGTCCTTCGAACCCCTCGAGCTCCTCGGGGAAGACGCCGCAGTACGAGAGCGCCACGGCCGGGATCCCCATGATCGTGGCCTCGATCGCCGCCGCGACCGTCCCGGAGTAGAGGACGTCCTCTCCCATGTTCGAGCCGTGGTTGACACCGGAGACGACCACGTCGGGGCGGGACGAGAGCAATTCGTTCACCGCCAGGATCACGCAGTCGGTCGGCGTACCGTCCACCACCCACGCCGCGTCGCGCGTCCGCCGAGCCCGTAACGGGTGATGGAGCGTAAGCGAGTTGCTCGTTGCGCTCTGCTCCCGATCGGGCGCCACCGTCGTCACGCTTCCAAGCTCGTTCGCGGCACGCGCGAGGACGCCGATTCCCGGAGCCAGGTACCCGTCGTCGTTCGTGCAGAGGATGTTCATGTCGAGCGGTTACCTGACGGTGAGGGGGCGGTTCCGGGTCGCGAACAGGGCCCGGCGCGCGACCGGGCCGAATCAGCCCGTCTTGGGCGCGGGGGGCGTCAGGATGTCGCGCAGCTCCACGAGCTCCGCCTTGATGCCCGTTAGGAAATCGGGCGCGACGACGTCGTGGCGCTCCTCTTCCAGCTCTCCACCCCGCCGCATGTCGACGAGCTTCTGGTTGGCTCCCTCGATCGTGTACTTCTCGTCGTAGAGGAGGTGCTTCACCAACAGGACGACCTCGACGTCCCGTTGCCGGTAGACACGGTTGCCGGCCCGATTCTTCGTCGGGTTCAACACGTCGAACTGGGTCTCCCAGTAGCGGAGCACGTGCGGCTTCAAGCCCGTCAGATCGCAGACCTCACCGATCGAGTAGTAGACCTTCTTCGCGACCGGCTCGTTCATCGCTCTCCCCGTCTCATGACCATTCTTCCGGCTTCGGATCGCGCAGCATCAACGCCTGGAGCGCCTCCGCCGGCGTGCGTCCATGTTCGACGATCGCATAGACTTGCTCCACGATCGGCATCTCCACACCGTGCTCCAGCGCCAACTCGTGGACGGCACGCGTCGTCTCGACGCCTTCGGCGACCGCCGTCATGTCACCGAGGATCGCTTCGAGCGACTCCCCCCGACCCAAACGGAAGCCGACCGTCCGATTCCGGCTCAAGCCTCCCGTGCAGGTGAGCACGAGATCGCCCATGCCGGCGAGCCCGTAAAAGGTAGCCTGGTGCGCTCCCATGGCCACTCCGAGCCGCGCCATCTCGGCGAGACCCCGCGTGATCAGCGCCGCGGTCGTGTTGTGTGCGTACCCGAGGCCCGCCGTCATCCCCGAGGCCAGCGCGACGACGTTCTTCAGGGCGCCCCCGAGCTCGACGCCGACGACATCGGGGTTCGTGTACACGCGGAACCACGGCGTCTGAAACGCCTCCTGGACCCGCTGCCGGGTCTCTTCCACGTGGCTCGCGGCGACGACGGCGGTCGGCTGGCCGCTGGCCACCTCGCTCGCGAAGCTCGGCCCCGAGAGGACCGCGAAGCGCTCTTCGATCCCCTCGCCCAGAGCCTCGCGAATCACCTCGTCCATGCGCCGGTGCGTTCCGAGCTCGATGCCCTTCGAGGCGCTGACGACCAAGGCGTCGGGCCCGACGTGGGGCTTCGCGGCGCCCATGACCGACCGGACGACCTGCGACGGGCTCACGGACACCACGAGCTCGGCCCCGTCCAACGCGCTCGCCAGATCGGACGTCGCATGAAGGGTGGCCGGGAGCGTCACGCCTTCCAGGTACGGGTTCTCCGAGCGCTCGTTGATGGCATCCGCGACGTGGTCCTCGTAGCTCCAGAGCCGCACGTCGGTCCCCTTTTCCGCCAACACCTTTGCGAGCGCCGTGCCCCAGGCGCCCGCGCCGACCACCGAGACCCGCAGCGTTGCGCTCACGTTCGGTCACCCGCCGGTGACGGGCCTTCCGCGCCCGGCGCGGATCCCACGTCATCGGGCGGCGGCCCTTCCTTCGGCCTGCCCCTGCGGCCGCCGAACCGATTCTCCTCGCCGCGAGCCAGCCGGACGATGTTCGATCGGTGCTTCCAGATGACGAAGACCGCCAGTGCGGTCGAGAACCAGACCAGGGTCGCTCCGCCGTCATGCGGCGTGAACGCGATGAGGAACGGGAGCGCGAAGGCAGCCCCCACGGATCCCAGCGAGACGTAACCGGTCGGCAGCGTGAGCCCCAGCCACACGACGAAGCCGCCCAGTACCGCCCACGGAGCGAGTCCGAGGAAGGCGCCCGCACTCGTCGCCATTCCCTTGCCGCCCTTGAAGCGAACCCAGACGCTGAACATGTGGCCCAAGATCGCGGCCGTTCCGTAGGCGAGCGACCACCCGAAGTCGACGTTCGCGAGCCGGGCGAAGAGCACGACAGGGACCCAACCCTTCGCGATGTCGACGATGACCACGGGTACCGCAGACTGCCAGCCCAAGACCCGGAGAGCGTTGGTAGCACCCAAGTTACCCGACCCGTGCTCACGTAGATCCAAGCCGTGGAACACGCGTCCCACCCAATAGCTCGTGGGGATCGCGCCGACCAGGTACGACAGCACCAGATAGGCGTAGGTCAACGTCACCTCTTGTTGGGAGCGTCGTCCTTGCCGCTCCGAATTCGGAGGCGGATCGGCGTGCCCATGAAGCTCCACGCGTTGCGGAACCCGTTGTGCAGGTACCGAACATAGTGATCCGGAACCGCCTTCGGAAAGTTGGCAAAGAGCGTGAAGACCGGCGGTCGCACGGATACCTGGGTCCCGTACTTGATCTTCACGGGACGCCCCCGGTGGTGCGGAGGCGGCTGCCGCGCTACGAGCGCGGCGAGCACCTCGTTGACCTCATGGGTTTCGATTCGACGCGATCGTTCCTCATTCACCTCGAAAATCAGATCGAGGCACTTCCGGATCCTTTGGCCCGTCAGCGCCGACATGAAGACGATCGGGACCCACTGCAAGAACGGGTAGCGCTCCCGGACCTTCTTCTCCCACTGGGGCGCGGTGTTGGTCTCCTTCTCGACCAGGTCCCATTTGTTCGCCAGCAAGATCAGCCCGCGCCCGGCGTCCCAAGCCATCTGGGCGATTCGAATGTCCTGGGCGTGTAGCTCTTCCTCACTGGCGTCCACCAACAGCACGCACACATCGGAGGTGTGGACGACGCGGTCCGTTCGGAGCGCGCTGTAGTACTCGATACTGTCACTCACCTTGGTCTGGCGCCGGAGTCCGGCCGTATCGACGAAAACCAGCGTGCGGTCGTGATAGCGGAATACCGTGTCGATGGGGTCGCGGGTCGTGCCCGGGATTTCCGACACGACGACGCGCTCCTCTCCGAGGAGCCGGTTGACGAAGCTCGACTTGCCGACGTTCGGCTTGCCCACCACCGCGACGCGCACCGAATCTTCCGCGTCGATCGATTCCGGTGCCTCCGGAAGCTTCTCGAGGAGCCGGTCCAAGAGATCTCCGGACCCTTTCCCCGACAGCGCGCTGACGGGAATCGGCTCGCCGATGCCGAGCGACCAGAAGTCGAGGTGACTCTGATCGGTCGGCAGGTTGTCGATCTTGTTCGCGACCAGCAGGACGGGCTTCTCGCTCTTGCGGAGTACCTCCGCCAACCGCTCGTCGAGCGGGTGGACGCCCTCCTTGCCGTCGACCAGGAAAAGGATCGCGTCGGCCTCCTCCACGGCGACCATCGCCTGTTCCCTGATCGCGACATCGAGCTGACCCTCGCTTCCCTCGATGACGCCCCCGGTATCCACGAGGAAGAAGTCGCGTCCGGCCCAGTCCGCTTGGGCGAAGTTGCGATCGCGCGTGACGCCGGGCTGGTCGTCCACGATCGCGACGCGCTGGCCGAGCACGCGGTTGAAGAACGTGGACTTCCCCACGTTCGGTCGGCCGACCACGGCGACCACGGGGAGGCGATGGCTCACGGAGCCGCCTCGAGCACCGCCTCGGAGGCGAGCGCCCCCGTAATCTCGTAGCCGGAGCGGACGCGCGCCGGTGCCATGCGACGCTCGAAGGTCTCGAGCGGGACGTCGTCGATGAAGTGTTCGTCCGCGTTGAGCGCCTCCGCCGGCAACACGATCACGTCTCCTTCGCGTCCCTCTCCGAGCGCGTCGAGGACGTCGTTGCCGCCGAGGAGGCCGGCGATGGTCACCGACGGGCCGAAGTAGCGGTTGTCGACCTGGACGACCTCGACCCGGGCACCCACGGCGGTGGCGAGCCGGTCCGCGCGCTCCCGAATGAACGGTGCCATGGAGCCGCCCGTGACGAGGCGGATCCGAGATCCGTCATACCGTGGCAGTGACCCGAGACCCGCATCGAACCCCTCGACGAACCGACGAACCGCGCCGACGCCGTTCTCGTAGAGCGCCCCGTCGTCGTAGTAGGAAGCCTCCGGGACGGGCCGGCCCGCAATCAGGTACATCTCGTCGGCGGCATAGCACCACCCCTGGCCCCGCTCACCGAGCGCACGTTCGCGCGCCTCGTCGACCCGATCGATGGCCCGCGCAGCCTCGGAGGGGGTGAGGAGTCGAACCGGTCGCTCCAGGTTGTATTTGGTCAAGCCGACCGGGACGACCGAGAGCGAGCTGATCGCCGGTCCGAGGGCCCACAGATCCTCGATGGTCCGGTCGAGGTGGATCCCGTCGTTCCATTCAGGACAGAGCACGACCTGCGTGTGAGCCTCCAGGCCCCCGTCGATCAGCAGCCTGAGCTGGTCCATGATGAGGCCCGCGCGCTCGTTCACCAGAAGGCGTTCACGGACCT
>JAOTVL010000008.1 GCA_029863525.1 Gemmatimonadota bacterium | reverse complement strand
GGCGCGCACCTCATCGTGGCGCTCTTCACGGGTGCCCTGATCTTCGCCTTCTTCCGTATCCAGGTGCTCGGCTCGAACACCTGGGAGCTTCGTGCCGAGTCGAACCGCATACGCACGCTCCCGGTTCCGGCGCCCAGGGGAACGATCTACGACAGGTACGGCCGCATCATCGCGGACAACGTTCCGGGCTATTCGATTACCATCCTCCCAGGGCCCGCGGATTCGGTGCGCGCCACGCTCGAGCGCATGTCGAAGTACGTGGGTCTATCGGACGAGCGTATCGACCAGCTCATGGGCACGCTCCGAAGCTACGGCCGGGAGGTGGTGGTGGACGCGAGCGCCGAATTCGCGGCTGTGGCGGCCCTCGAAGAGCGTCGGACCGAATTCCCGGGGGTCTACGTCGAGATGCGTCCGCGACGCCGTTACCTCCTCGGTGCGGCCGGGGGGCACGTGACGGGATACGTGGGCGAGATCACCGCCGAGGAGCTCGGTGGCCCGTTCGCACGCCCCGACTACGACGCGGGGATGATCGTCGGCAAGATCGGCATCGAGCGCCAATACGAATCGACCCTCCGAGGCGAGCCGGGCGTTCGCTACGTCGAGTTCGACGCCCGCGGCCGCATCGTCGGCGACTTCGAGGGTGTCGAGGCGCGACCCGCCGTGGCCGGGTCGGATCTTCGTCTGAACATCGACATGGAGCTTCAGGATTGGATCCACCGGATCTTCCCGGACTCCATGGCAGGGGCAGTCGTCGCGCTCGATCCGGCCGATGGCGGCGTGCTGGCACTCTACTCCGCGCCCGGCTACGACCCGAACGACTTCGTCGGCGGGATCTCGGACAGCATCTGGGCGGGGCTGAACACGGACGAGGGGAATCCGCTTTTCGACCGATCGGTGCTGGGCCTGTATGCGCCGGCGTCGACGTGGAAGCTCGCGTCCGCCGGCATCGCCCTCGACGTCGGCGTCGTCACCCCGGACGAGCACATGCCGGACCCGTGCACCGGGTCGTGGTACTGGGGGAACCGGTCCTGGGGATGCTGGGACCCGCGAGGGCACGGCTACAACAACCTGGCCGAAGCGATAGGGAACTCCTGCGACGTCTACTTCTACCAGCTCGGCCTGCGCATCGGGCTGAATCGACTCCTCGATCGTGCCACCCGGATCGGCTTCAGTCGGCAGTGCGGCATCGACCTGCCGCAGGAGAGCCGGGGCGAGTTCCCGGATCGACCCGAGTGGTACCGAGAGCGCTTCGGGGACATCTACCTGTACGGACCGACCGACGGTGAAGCCCTGAACCTTGCGATCGGCCAGGGTCCGAACTCTCAGACGCCGCTCAAGATGGCGCAGTTCTACGTGGCACTCGCGCGCGACGGTTCCGCGCCGGCGCCGATGATCGCGCAGGGCGTTCCCGGCGGCGAGGGATGGGAGCTCAACCTCGCCCCCGACCACATCGCATCGCTTCGTGAGGGGCTCCGGAGGGTAACCGCTCCGGGCGGGACGGCGCATTTCGGGACGGCGCTTCAGTATTGGGACGTGCTGGGGAAGACGGGGACCGGCCAGAACCCGCTGAGCGTTCAGGGGCTGGCCGAGGACCACGCTTGGTTCGCCGGCCTCGCAGGCCCTCCGGGTGAAGCCCCCGAAGTGGTCGTGGTGGCGATCGTCGAGTATGGCCGAAGCGGCGGACAGGTCGCGGCACCCATCGTGGCGAAGACCGCTGATTTCTACCTGCGAAAGAAGTACGGCATCCCGGTCGACACGATCCAGACCTACCTCGAGCACATTCTCACCGGTCCGGTGCCGGGCTGGTACCGTGAGCGGTTCCCGCAGGCGGCCCGCCGACGGGCGACACAGCCCGAGCCGACTCGGATCCTGGAGCCGACCGAGCCCTCGTGGCTCGCCCAACCGCGTCGCGTACCCGTGGACACGCTCCGGCGCGGCCGGATCGGAAGAGGGGGGGGCTCGTGAACCGCCTCCTCGCCCGCTGGACGCTCGATACCCCGTTGGTGGTCTCGATCATCGCGCTCTCCTTGTTCGGCATCGCGATGATCTATTCGGCCGGCCAGGTCCACGTCCCGAATCCGGTCACCGCCGAAGCATGGATACGGCAGAGCCTCTGGTTCGGGTTGGCCTTGGTGTCGTTCTCAATCATCTCACGCGTCCCCTTACGCTGGATCGAATGGGCTGCGATTCCGTCGTACGTCGTAAGCCTCGTCTTGTTGGCCCTGACCCTCGTCATCGGAGAGGGCAGGGGCACGGCCACGGGTGTGAGGAGCTGGATCGACCTCGGCATCATCAGCTTTCAGCCCGCAGAGATCGCGAAGCTCGCGACGATCCTGGCGCTCGCGATGATGCTCTCCCAACGAACCTCCGCCCTCACGTCGTTGCGCGACCTCGTGCCGCCCGCAGCGCTCGTCGCGCTGCCGCTCGGGCTGGTCATGCTCCAGCCGGATCTGGGCACCGCGATGGCGTTCGTCGGGATCCTCTTCGCCATGCTCTACTGGGCGGCGACTCCAGTGTGGCTGCTTCTTCTGGTCGCCAGCCCCGTGGTTGGCCTTTTCTTGTCGTACGACACCGGCGTCTGGTCGATCTACATCTTGGCGGTGATCGCCTTCCTCGTCCTCTTCCGGTACAAGCTGTTCCTCTTCGAGTCCGTCATGGTCGTGCTCGCCAATTTCGCGACGGCCACCATCTCGACGCCGTTGTGGAATTCGCTCGCCGCGTACCAACGGAACCGGATCTTGGTCTTCCTCGACCCGGAGGTCGACGCGAGGGGCGCAGGCTATCAGGTCATCCAGTCGAAGGTTGCGGTCGGGAGTGGCGGTTTCGGAGGCAAGGGCTTCACCTTGGGCAGCCAGAAACGCCTCGACTTTCTTCCCGAACAGCACACCGACTTCATCTTCAGCGTGGTGGGCGAAGAGTTGGGCTTCGTGGGTACGGCCCTGGCTATCCTGGCCTTCGCCTACGTGCTGACCCGGCTCGTCCGCATGGCGGAGGGCGTGGGCGAGAGCCAGCCCTTTGCCGGCCTCGTGCTGCTCGGTATCTTCGGGGCCTGGTTGGTCCACGTTTTCGTCAACATCGGCATGACGGTCGGCGTCGTGCCGATCACGGGGATCCCGCTGCCGTTCGTGAGCTATGGCGGGACCTTTTTGTTCATGTCTTGGGTGGCGGTGGCCGTCGCCGTCCGGGTCGCGCACGAGCCCTCCTGAACAGTGTCGCACCTGCCGGCGCGGCCCTCCCGACTCGACAGGAGTCCCATGGCCTGGTTCCGAAAGGACAAGAAGCCCCTCAAGGCGCAGGACCGTCGCGACGTCCCCACCGACGTCTTCGACAAGTGCAAGGGCTGCGGTGAGATTCTCTACCGCGAGCGGCTCGCGCAGAACTTCAACGTGTGCCCCGACTGCGGCTACCACCTGCGCATCTCCGCCGAGACCTACGTGGAGCTGCTCATCGACTCCGACACATTCGAGGAAATGGATGCCGACCTGCGCGCGTCCGATCCACTCGGATTCGTGGACTCCAAGCCGTATCCGGAGCGAATCGCCGCCGCGGAGGCGAAGGGCAAATCCGAGGCCGTGCTGTGCGGCACCGGTGAGCTCGACGGCATCGAGGTGGTGCTGTCGGTCATGGACTTTTCGTTCATCGGTGGCTCGATGGGCTCCGTGGTGGGCGAGAAAATCGCCCGTGCCGGGCGCGTTGCCCTCGAGGAGGCGCGACCGTTCCTCATCGTCAGCGCCTCGGGCGGGGCTCGGATGCAGGAGGGGATCTACTCCCTGATGCAGATGGCGAAGACGGCGACCGTGCTCGCTCGGCTGCATGACGCCTCCATCCCGTTCATCTCGATCCTGACACACCCGACCACGGGTGGTGTGACCGCCTCCTACGCCATGCTCGGAGACGTCAACCTCGCCGAGCCGGAGGCGCTCGTCGGATTCGCGGGCCCGAGGGTGATCGAGGAAACCATCAAGCAGGAGCTCCCGAAGGGCTTCCAGCGGGCAGAGTTCCTGGAGGAGCACGGGATGGTCGATCGCGTGGTCGACCGGCGTGAGATGAAGGAGATGGTCGCAACCATTCTTCGACATCAGCACGCGGGGTGGCGCCCCTGACCGACTCGTCGGTGAAGAGCGCAACCCGGGCGCAGCCCGTCCCGACGCCCGAGCGGTTGGATCGGCCCTTCGCCGATCCACTCGTCGGCCGGCTCTTCCCGGCGCTTCCAACCGGCGTGCATTGGGGCCTGGAGCGGACGGAGCGCGCGCTGGCATCGCTCGGAGACCCGCATCTCTCGTACGTCACCGTGCACGTTGGCGGCACCAACGGTAAGGGATCCGTCACCTCGACCGTGGCTTCGGTGCTCACGCGATCGGGCCATCGGACGGGCGGCTACACTTCGCCGCATCTGATTTCGTTCCGCGAGCGGATGCTCGTCGACGGAACGGCGCTCTCGGATGCCGACCTCACGGCATACGCCGATGATGTGCGCGCAGCGGTGCTGGGCTACGGTCTCACGTTCTTCGAGGCGGTGACGGTCCTGGCCATGCACGCATTTCGAGAGAAGGGTGTCGAGATCGCGGTCCTGGAGGTCGGCCTGGGCGGCCGACTGGACTCGACGAACGTGATCCGCCCAGAGGTCACAGCGGTGACCAACGTTGCGATGGACCACGCCGACTACCTGGGCGAGACGCTCGAGCAGATCGCGCGTGAGAAGGGGGGCATCATCAAGACCGGCGTGCCGTTCGTGACGGCCGAAGCCGATCCGGCGATTCGGGCGGTCCTGCAGGACATCGCCCGGGAGCGTGGAGCCCCGTTCGTTGCGGTCGCCGCGCCCGATCCGACGCTCGTCGAGGTGGAGAGCGACCACACTTCGCTCGTGGCCACGAGCGAGCGGTGGGGGTCGCTCCACCTGCGCACGCCACTCGTCGGCCTTCATCAGGCGTCCAACGCAGTACTCGCGGTCGCGGTGCTCGAGCAACTCGGGGATCGGTGGCGTCCGAATGAGGTGGAGATCGTGGAAGGGATCGCGGGGGTGCGCTACCACGGCCGGGACGAGGTGAAGATCCTCGAGGGACGCACGTGGCTCTTCGACGTGGCTCACAATACTGCGGGCATTCTCTCGCTCGTCGACACGATCGACCGCCTGGACTTGCCCCGCCCCTTGGTGGGTCTGATCGGCGTGCTCGGCGACAAAGACTGGCAGAGGATGCTACCGCCGATCTTGTCCCGGATGGACGCGGCGTTCTTGACCCAGCCGCCGTCCGCGCCCGTCGAGCGACGCTGGAATCCCGTCGAGGCGGCCGATGTCGTCGACGCGCTCACCGTGGTCCGTGTCGTGGAGGACTTCCTTGAGGCACTCGAGCGAGCCCGGGCGCGCGCGGGAAGCGGCACGGTGGTCGTGACCGGATCGGTGCATACCGTGGGCTCGGCCATGAGCGTCTTGGGGCTCGACCCACTCGAGACCTAGGGCTCGGCGGCCGATACGCCATGTCTCGTCTCGGTTGAACTCTCTTCCCGCGCGGCTAGATTCCGCGCCCAAGCACGCGACCGCCCGTACGTCTCCAGCGACCGGCTGATGGCTACCTCGGACTTCGCGAAGCTACCGGGGTTTCGGGATTTTCCGCCGGAAGACTTCGCCCTACGCTCTCATATCCAGAACTCGTGGCGCCGCGTCTCGCGGCGCTACGGCTTTTCGGAGTATGACGGTCCGCCGCTCGAGTCTCTCGACCTATACGTGGAAAAGAGCGGCGAGGAGATCGTCGGCCAGTTGTACCACTTCGTGGACAGGGGTGACAGGGAGGTCGCGCTCCGCCCCGAGATGACGCCCTCGTTGGCACGGATCCTCGGGGACCGTAGTCGGGGAATGAGCAAGCCGATCCGTTGGTTCTCCATGCCTCAGCTGTTTCGTTACGAGCGACAGCAGAGGGGCCGACTTCGCGAGCACTTCCAGTGGAACGTCGACATCGTGGGTGAGGGTGGTGTCGCGGCGGACGCAGAGGTCGTCGCCGTCGCGATCGACGGGCTGAGGGAGCTGGGTCTCGGCTCTGCCGACTTCGCCGCTCGTGTCTCCGACCGGCGGCTGTTGAACGCGCTGCTGCGCGCGGTCGGGGTCGCGGACGACCGGATGGCCGCCGCGTTCGGGGTCATCGACAAGATCGAACGGATACCCGACGAGAAGTCCGCGGAGCTGTTGCGCGCCGATGTGGGCCTCGACGGCGCACAGATCGCTATGCTCCGAGACGTTCTCGGCAACACGGACCTCACCGCGCTTTCCGAAAAGTTCGGGGACGACGAGGCGGTCTCGAGCGCCGTCGACCGGCTGCGCGAGTACGTCGGCATGCTCTCAGCCATGGGGCTCGGCGACTTCGTGGAGATCGACCTCAAGATCGTGCGGGGACTGGCGTATTACACGGGCATCGTGTTCGAGCTGTTCGACCGCCAGGGGGAGCTTCGCGCCATCTGCGGCGGCGGTCGCTACGATCGGCTGTTGGAACTGGTGGGCGGCGAGCCGCTTCCCGCCGTCGGGTTCGGGATGGGCGACGTCGTGCTCGGTGAGCTCCTCGACGAACGGGGTCTCGTGCCCGAACATGCGCCCGAGCTGGACTACTTCATGGTGCCGGTGACCGAGGCTCAGCGCCCCGAGACCCTCCGGATCGCCCATGTACTTCGCGATCGTGGGCATTCGGTCGCGTACGCGCTTCGCGACCAGGGCGTCGCGAAGCAAATGAAGGCGGCGACGCGTGAAGGCGCGAAGACGGTCCTGCTGCTTGGACCGGACGAGCTGGAGCGAGGCTGTATCGTGGCACGCGACATGAGTACGGGCCAAGAGGTCGACGTGAGCCTGTCGGAGCTGACGTGAGCGCGGGCATGGACGAACGGAACGAGTCGGGTCAGAGCCGTGCCGAGCGCGAGGCCGCCGAACTCACTCGAGCGGTGGCGCAACGCGCGATCCGTCGCCTCGACATCCTCGAATGGGTGATCTTCTTCGGTGGCGCCGTTCTCGCCACGGTCGCGGGCTGGATCATCGCCTGGCTACTCGAAGGAATCGCCGGGTGGGACTTCCGGGCGACGTGGATCGGAGCATCGATCCTGCTCTTCGTGGTCCCAGGCACCATCGCGATCATCAAGATCAAGCGGGAGGAGCGCGAGGACGCGCGCCGGATCTCCGCGTCACGGGAAGGGGACGATGGCTGACGAGAAGAAGCTGACCACGCGCGCGGAGGATTTCGCGAACTGGTACAACGAGGTGGTTCTGAGGGCCGAGCTGGCGGACTACTCGCCCGTCCGCGGAAGCATGGTCATACGCCCGTGGGGATACGGGATATGGGAGCTCATGCAACGAGCTCTGGACGACATGTTCAAGGAGACGGGGCATGAGAATGCCTACTTTCCGCTGCTCATTCCGATGAGCTTCATCGAAAGGGAAAAGGACCACATCGAGGGCTTCGCCCCCGAGCTCGCGGTCGTGACGCAGGGCGGCGGCAAGGAGCTCGAGGAGCCCTACGCGATCCGGCCCACCTCCGAGACGATCATCTACTCGATGTACTCCAAGTGGGTGCAGAGCTACCGTGACTTGCCTGTGCTCATGAACCAGTGGGCCAACGTCATGCGGTGGGAGATGCGCACGAGGCTCTTCCTGCGCACGTCGGAGTTCCTCTGGCAGGAGGGACATACGGCGCACGCAACGCCGGAGGAGGCCGAGGAGGAGACGCTCCTGATCTTGGGCCTGTACCGCCGCTTCATGGAGGAGTGGATGGGAATGCCGCCGCTCACGGGGCTGAAGACGGACTCGGAGCGCTTCGCCGGCGCGGTGCGGACCTACGCCCTCGAGGCGCTCATGCAGGACAACAAGGCGCTCCAGGCGGGCACGTCACACTTCCTCGGTCAGAACTTCGCGAAACAGTTCGACCTGAAGTTCCAGTCGGAGGAGGGCCAGGAGGAGTACGCCTGGAACACCTCGTGGGGCGTTTCGACACGTCTCGTCGGCGGCCTCGTGATGACGCATGGCGACGACGCCGGCCTGGTGCTTCCGCCCAAGCTCGCGCCGACACAGGTGGTGATCGTGCCCATTCTTCGGGGCGACACCACCGGGCCCGTGCTCGAGAAGGCCGACGAGGTGGCCGCGCGCCTCAGGGGGCAAGGTGTGCGCGTGAAGCTCGATGCGCGCGAGCATCTCTCGCCAGGTTCCAAGTATTACGAGTGGGAGAGGAAAGGCGTGCCGTTCCGCATCGAGGTCGGTCCCCGCGATCTGGAGCAGGGTCAACTCGCCTTGGCACGCCGTCTCACACCCGAGGGTGCGAAGCGAAAGGAGTTCCTGCCGGAGGCGCAGGCGATCGCCGAGCTGCCGGAGCGGCTCGATGCGTTCCAAGTCGAGCTCCGCGGCGCGGCCGTTGCCCGCAGGGACGCGAACACCGTGCGTGGAGTGAACAGCATCGAGGAGCTCGCGGAAGCGCTCGACGGCGGGGCCGGGTTCGTCATGACCGGGTGGAGCGGTGATCCGGCGGTCGAAGACGCGGTCAAGGAGCGGACCAAGGCCACACCCCGCGTGCTTCTGGGAGAGGAATTCCGGTCGCCGGAGACTCCCACGAAATGCGTGTCGGGCCACGGCGACTCGGTGGCGGAGGTGGCTTGGGCCAGAGCCTACTGACGGGTCCCTTCCCCCGTATCGAGGGGGAGCTCCACTGCGGGCAAGTCGCCGCGGAAGAGCTTGCACGTCGTTTTGGGACACCACTCTACGTCTATAATCTCGCGTCGATTCGAGGGCGAGTTGCGCTGTTCCGATCTGCGTTTGCGGAGGTGGACCATCTCTTGGCCTACTCGGTCAAAGCGAACGGGAATCTCATGCTCCTGCATGCCCTCGGCACGATGGGGTGCGGAGCGGACATCACCAGTGGAGGCGAGCTCTTTCGCGCGATTCGAGCCGGCATTCCCGCCGAGCGGATGGTCTTCGCGGGTGTGGGCAAGACGGAGGGTGAAATCGGATACGCCCTGGACGAACGGATCATGGCTTTCAACGTCGAAAGCCGGAGCGAGCTCGAGACGATCGACGCGGTCGCGGGCGAACGAGGGACCCGTGCGCCCTTCGGAGTGCGCGTCAATCCCGACGTGCTCGCGGACACGCCCCATGCATATACCCGTACCGGCCACGCCGACACGAAGTTCGGTGTGCCGTGGGCGGAGGCTCCCGAGCTGTACCGCTGGGCCCGCGAGCGCCCGCACCTCGATCCAATCGGCATCGATGTGCACATCGGGTCGCAGATCGTGGAGCCCGAACCCTACGTGCGCGCAATCGATCGCGTCCTGAGCCTCGTGAGCGCTCTGAAAGCCGACGGCATCGAGCTGGAGTACCTCGACATCGGGGGCGGCTACGGGATCAGTTACGATGACCGGCCCGGCATGGACCTGGGTGCGCTCGCGCGAGACGTGGTGCCCCGCGTGAGGGCCGCCGGCCTCAAGCTCCTCCTCGAGCCCGGGCGTTCGCTGGTCGGCGAAGCGGGTGTCCTTCTCACCCGCGTCCAGTACGTGAAGCACACGCCGACGAAGACGTTCGTCATCGTCGACGGGGGCATGAGCGAGCTCATACGGCCGAGCCACTACGGGGGCTATCACTCGGTGGACCTGGTGGCCGACCCGAGCGGGCGCGACGTGGCGACCGTCGACGTCGTCGGTCCCATTTGCGAGACCGGCGACTTCCTCGCGCTCGACCGTTCGATGCCGATGCCGGACGCGGGCGATCTCCTCGCCGTGCGAACCGTCGGAGCCTACGGCTTTGCGATGGCGTCCAACTACAACGGCCGGCTGCGGCCCGCAGAGGTCATGGTCGACGGCGACCTTGTGAGCCTCGCGCGCCGCCGAGAGACGTTCGAAGACCTGATCCGGGGCGAGGAAGAGCCGTCATGACCCACCTGCCCGCCTTGAAACAAGAGAGCGCATGAGTCACGAGCACGATCGCGTCCTGATCCTCGACTTCGGCTCCCAATTCACGCAGCTCATCGCGCGGCGGATTCGAGAGGAGAGCGTGTACTGTGAGATCCACCCACCGACGCGGTCGATGGAGTGGATTCTCGAGTGGAACCCCAAGGCGGTGATCCTCTCCGGGGGCCCGAACTCGGTCTACGACGAGGATGTGCCGAGTGCCCACCCCGAGCTGCTCACCTCGGGGATCCCGTTGCTCGGGATCTGCTACGGGATGCAGCTCATCGCGGACATGGAGGGAGCCAAGGTCCAACACGGTCATCGTGAATATGGCCGGGCCGAGCTCACGGTGGAGACCGGCGACGGGCTGTTCGTCGGCTTCGAGCCGGGGTCCGAAACGACCGTGTGGTGTTCCCACGGTGACCACGTGGACGTACCTCCCGAAGGATACGAGCGGATCGGCTCCACGCAGACGCTTCCCACGGCCGCGTTCCGCGCGACCGACCGTCCGATCTATGGGGTGCAGTTCCACCCCGAGGTGGCCCACACACAGCGCGGCGACGAGATCCTCTCGAACTTCCTCTTCGAGGTGGCCGGCTGCCGGCCCACGTGGACCGCGGGTGCCTTCGTGGAAGACACCGTGGAGAAGATCCGGGAGCAGATCGGCGACGCGACCGCGATCTGCGGGCTCTCGGGCGGGGTCGACTCCTCCGTTGCGGCTCTCCTCGTCCATCGCGCGATCGGCGACCGGCTGACCTGCATCTTCGTCGACCACGGGCTGCTTCGAAAAGACGAACGGCCGCAAGTCGAGACGATGTTCCGGTCCCATTACGACCTGAACCTCGTCGTCGAGGACGCCTCCGAGCTCTTTCTCTCCGACCTCGAGGGCATCGTGGATCCGGAGGCCAAGCGGAAGGCGATCGGCAAGCGCTTCATCGAGGTCTTCGACGCGACTGCGTCACGCGAGGGTACCGGTGCCACGTACCTCGTGCAGGGGACGCTCTACCCGGACGTCATCGAGTCGGTGTCGGCCGGCGGGCCTTCGGTCACCATCAAGTCGCACCACAACGTCGGCGGTCTCCCCGAAGACGTGCCGTTCGACCTCGTCGAGCCGCTACGCGAGCTATTCAAGGACGAGGTGCGCGCGGTCGGCCGCGAGCTCGGCTTGCCGCAGCACTTCGTCGGTCGCCACCCGTTTCCCGGGCCCGGCCTAGCCATCCGTATCATCGGCGAAATCACCAAGGAACGGCTCCACGTCCTCCGGGAGGCCGACGCCATCTACCTGGACGAGATCCGGAGCGCCGGTCTCTACGATTCGATCTGGCAGGCCTTCGCGGTTTTGCTTCCGGTGCAGTCGGTCGGCGTCATGGGCGACGCCCGCACATATGAGAACGTTCTCGCGCTACGGGCCGTGACGTCACGCGATGGCATGACCGCCGATTGGTACCCCTTTCCCCACGACGTCCTGGGGCGGATCTCGACGCGGATCATCAACGAGGTCAAGGGTGTGAACCGCGTCACGTACGACATCAGCTCCAAGCCCCCTGCCACAATCGAATGGGAGTGAGGGTCCGACCGGTCGCACGGGTGGAAAGCGCCACGCGCTCCCCCGGAGCCATCACCGTAAGAACGGAGACTCAGTCCGACACCACCGCGTCGGCTTCGATTTCGATCAGCATGTCCGGGTGGATCAGCCGACGCACCTCCACCATCGTCGTCGTCGGGGGATGCTCACCGAAGACCTCGCGATGCGCGCGGCCGAATTCCTCCCAACGGTCGATGTCGGTGACGAACATTCGGGTGCGCGTCACGTGCTCAGGTCCGGCTCCGAGGCCTGACAGAGCCTCGAGCATGATGGACAGACAGTGGGCCGCCTGAGCGTATCCGTCCCGCGGTGCGTGAACGGTGCCGTCCGGATTGACGGGCGCCGTGCCCGTCACGAAGACCCGATCACCGGCGCGGAGCGCGCGGCAATAGCCCACATGCTCTTCCCACTGCGCGCCGCTGAAGACCCGATGGAACGACATTTGCGGCTCCTCTATCATGAGTTATGGAATCGACGATATCACCAACGCCCCGGAGGGCTCCAGTGATTGGCAAACGCAACGCCGTGGTCTCGCTCCTGTTCGTTCCCGCCCTCCTGGCCTCCCCGGCCTCTGGGCAGGTCGCCTGGGACGCGCCGCCGCTCATCAGCCACGTAGCGCCGGCTGGCGTGAGCGTCTTCCTCGTCAGCCCCGCGGGAGGGGATCTGGGAGGCCTGCTCACCTTCCGCCATGCCGCTGGCCCGGTCGGGCTCGGCTATCGGTTCGCCATCGCCGACGAGAACGGTACTGACGACCTTGCCGTGGCCGGTGGCATCGACGTATCCGGATTCCTCGCCCGCGCCGTCGAGGGCTCCGAGGTCGACCTCCTCTGGTGGTCGGGTGTCGGCATGGGAATCGGCAGTGAGACAGTCGTGTCCGTGCCGCTCGGTGCTCTGGTGGGTTGGAGCGGGTCCGGAGGCGATGCTTTGTTCTCGCCCTATGCCGGCGGGCACATCGCCCTCGATATCAGGAGCGGCCCCGGTGACGATCTTGACCTGAGCGGGGCGTTCGACCTCGGCGTCGACCTGGTGCTTCGTTCCGGCTGGCTCGTACGATTCGGTGCCAGCCTGGGCGACCGCGAGGCGATCGCGATCGGAGTGCGAATCGGGAGCTGACGGCGGGTCAGTTGCCGCCCCGGCCCTCGACCGCTTCGGGCGAGTCCGGTGTGCGGTCTAGTCTCAGCTCGACCTCGGTCCACACGTCCCGCATGAACTCGAGCTCGCCACCGCGGACCTCGACGAAGGTGGTGAGATCGGACTCGCTGATCCCCAGGTCGGCCAGGATCCGGTCCCTGTCGCCCCCGGCCACGCGCTGGCTGTCGGTGTCGAGCGCCGCAACGCGGAGCTGTACGTAGGCGTCGATGAAGGTCTCGCGGTCGATGACGCCCTCCGGGTCGGAGGGTCCACATCCCGAGCCGCCGAGCGCCACGACGAGCAGAAATCCGACACGGACGAGCCCCCCGCGGTCGGCGGTGCGTCGAAGAGGGGGACGGAGCCAAGTCATAGATTGCGGGTGGAAGAGGAATCGATGAGCGGTGGTATCCCACACCGCCCTCCAGGGTCCTTATGATTGGGGGGCTCGCGACCTCGGTGGTAGGAGCCGATCTTCGGTGTCCGGCGGAGGACTCGAGGACCAAAGACGACTGCATGCTCAAGGGTGTGAAATGAAGATTCGAACCATCGGTGTCCTGTCCCTCCTCGCGGTGATCGTCGCCTGCGCGGTGAACCCGGCGACCGGACGTCGCGAGCTCATGCTCGTGAGCGAGTCCCAGGAAGTGGCGATGGGCATGGAGGCCGACCCCCAGGTCACGGCGGCCTACGGGCTGGTCGACGATCCCGAGCTCCAGAGCTACGTCTCGCAGCTGGGCAGGGGCCTCGCGGCGGTCTCCGAGCGACCCGATTTGCCCTGGTCGTTCAGAGTCGTCGATGATCCAACGGTCAACGCGTTCGCGCTTCCCGGCGGCTTCATCTACGTGACGCGCGGCATTTTGGCGCACTTCGCCTCGGAGGCCGAGCTCGCAGGCGTCCTTGGGCACGAGATCGGTCACGTCACGGCGCGACACTCGGCCAGCCAAATGAGTCGTCAGCAGCTTCAGCAGCTTGCGCTCGTCGGCGGCATGGTCTTCTCCGAGACCTTCCGTAACTACGGGGGTGTCGCGGTCGCGGGACTCCAGATCATGAACCTCTCGTACTCGCGTGACGACGAGTCTCAGGCCGATCGCCTGGGCCTCCGCTACATCTCACGCCTCGGTTACGCCGGCGACGCCATGATCGGGGTCTTTCAGATGCTGGCCACGGCGAGCGGGGGCGGGGAAGGTCGGCTCCCGGAGTGGCAGCTCACGCACCCGTACCCGGAGAACCGAGAGGACGGCATTCGGGCCGAGATCGCCGCGACCGGGGCTTCGCGGGAGGGAATCGTCGACCGCGACGAGTTTTTGGACATGATCGACGGCATGGTCTACGGTTGGAACCCCCGCCATGGCTACTTCGAGGGCGCGCGCTTCCTGCATCCGGATCTGGCGTTCGAAGTGACCTTCCCCGGCGGATGGCAGACGGCCAATCAGACGAGCGTCGTCGCCGCGATCGCGCCCGACGAGGACGCGGCCGTCATGCTCGGCATCGTATCCGACGCCGGCGCTCCGGACGCAGAGCTCCGCGATTTCCTGCGGGGAGAAGGGATTTCGGGCGGCCCGATCTCGCAGAGCTCCTCGAACGGCATCGTGATGGCGCGGGCGGACTTCGCGGCGACGACGTCGGACGGGCAGTTTCGCGGCGAGGTCGCGTTCCTCTCCTACGGGGAGAACACCTACAGGATTCTCGGATACTCCTCGGATGCTCGGTGGAGCGCGTACGCGCGCGCGGTGGGCGCGACCATCTCCAGTTTCGCCGGCGTAACGGACTCACGTGTCCTGAACGTACAGCCCATGCGGCTCGACATCGTGACGCTTCCGGGCCCGATGTCGCTCACCAGCTACGTGCAGAGTAACCCGCAGCCGATCGAAATCGACGACTTGGCGCGCATCAATCGAACTCAGCCGGGTGCCGTGCTGAGCGCGGGGACGAGGATCAAGGTCGTGGTGGGGGAGCGGGTCGGGAGGTAGCAGAGCCGCTCGAGGGCGCGCCAGGGCGGCCAGTGGCGCTCTCCTCCGTGGGCGCGGATCTGTGGCCCGAATCTTGTCTCTTATAGGGGGCAGAAGACACGATTGCTGCCACTATGGCAGCGTCCGGAGACAGCGATTCAGGAACCCACGGAAAACATATGCTCAGCGCCGACAAACTCACCGTCAAAGCGGCCGAAGCCCTCCAGGCTGCTGCCTCCGAGGCACGCGCCCGGGGTAACGCCGAGATCCACGGCGTTCACCTCCTGCATGCGCTTCTGAATCAGCAGGAGGGGATCGTCGTACCGATCCTCCAGAAGCTCGAAGTTCCGGTGGACCTCGTGCGCGCTCGCGCCAGCGAGGCGTTGGACAGGATGGCGCGCGTCGAGGGCGGCGCGGACGCCAACCTGTCGCGTGACCTTCGCAAGGCGCTCGACGGTGCCACTGATGTCGCGAAGGAGCTGGGAGACGACTTCGTCTCGACCGAGCACCTCCTTCTCGGGCTGACAGGCGAGAAGAACGACGCGGGCCGGATTCTGCGCGACGCAGGGGCGACCCTCTCCGAGGTGCGGGGTGCGATGGACGCGGTCCGGGGCTCCCACCGGGTCACCGACCAGACCCCGGAGGACAGCTATCGGGCGTTGGAGCGGTACTCGCGCGACCTCACGGACCTGGCCCGTCGCGGAAAACTCGATCCGGTCATCGGACGAGACGAGGAGATTCGACGGGTCATCAAGGTCCTCGCCCGACGGACCAAGAACAACCCCGTCCTCATCGGTGAACCCGGCGTCGGAAAGACCGCGATCGTGGAGGGCCTCGCCCAGCGCATGGTGGAGGGAGACATCCCGACGTCCCTCTCGGACAAGAAGCTCCTGCAGCTCGACATCGCGGCGATGCTCGCCGGCGCCAAATACCGGGGCGAGTTCGAGGAGCGCATGAAGGCCGTGTTGAAGGAGATCATGGAGGCCGAGGGCCGCTACGTGATCTTCCTGGACGAGATGCACACGATCGTCGGCGCGGGTGCGGCCGAGGGCGCCGTCGACGCGGGCAACATGCTCAAGCCGGCGCTGGCGCGCGGCGAATTGCGCATGGTGGGCGCCACGACGCTCGACGAGTACCGGAAGCACATCGAGAAGGACCCGGCGCTCGAGCGTCGATTCCAACCGGTGTTCGTGGCGCCGCCTTCGGTCGAGGATACGGTCGCAATTCTCCGCGGGCTCAAGGAACGCTACGAAGTCCACCACGGCGTGCGGATCACCGATGACGCGGTCATCGCGGCGTCCAAGCTCTCCGATCGCTACATCGGCGGCCGCTTCCTGCCGGACAAGGCGATCGACTTGATCGACGAGGCGGCGAGCCGCCTCCGCATCGAGATCGACTCGCTCCCCCAGGAGATCGACGAGGTCGAGCGACGCATGATCCAGCTCGAGATCGAGCGTCAGGCGCTTGCCAAGGAGCCGGACGGCACCGCCAAGGACCGCCGCGAGGTGATCGAGGCCGAGCTCGCGGGCCTCCGCGAACAGAGCCAGGGCATGAAGGCGCACTGGCAAGCCGAGAAAGACATCATCGAGCAGATCCAAACGCTACGCACCCGCATCGACGAATTGCGCGTAGAGGCAGAGCGCTCGACCCGGACCGGTGAGCTGAACCGCGCGGCCGAGATCAACTACGGCGAGATCCCGCAGGCCGAGGAGCAAGTGGAGAACCTTGCCGCGCGTCTCGAGGATCTCCAGAAGGACCAGAGATTCCTGAAGGAAGAGGTCGAGTCCGACGACATCGCCGCGGTCGTGGGAGAGTGGACGGGGATCCCGGTGAGCCGCCTCATGGAATCGGAGCGCCACAGACTCACGCACCTCGAGGAACATCTGGGTGCGCGGGTCATCGGACAGATGGAAGCGGTCGTCGCCGTGGCGAACGCGGTGCGCCGCTCCCGCGCCGGCCTACAGGACCCCAATCGCCCGGTCGGCTCCTTCGTCTTCCTCGGCCCCACCGGGGTGGGGAAGACGGAGACGGCGAAGGCGCTCGCGGAGTTCATCTTCGACGACGAGCGCGCGTTGGTCCGTATCGACATGTCGGAGTACATGGAGAAGCACGCCGTCGCCAGGCTCATCGGCGCGCCGCCGGGCTACGTCGGGTACGAGGAGGGCGGACAGTTGACCGAGGCCGTCCGTCGTCGCCCGCACGCGGTTGTGCTCTTCGACGAGATCGAGAAGGCGCACCACGAGGTCTTCAACGTACTGCTGCAGATCCTCGACGACGGTCGCCTGACCGACGCACACGGACGCACGGTGGACTTTCGGAACGTCGTGATCATCATGACGTCGAACATCGGGAGTCAGGACATCCTGGCCGCCGGCTCGGAGGGGCGGTGGGACGACGTCGAAGAGCAGGTGCGAAAGCAGCTGCACCTGCACTTCCGTCCCGAGTTCCTGAACCGCATCGACGACATCGTCGTGTTCCGCCCGCTGGACGCGGAGCAGCTGCGCGAGATCGTCGAGATCCAGCTCCTCCGGGTGGCGGCGCTCGCAAAGGAGGCGGGCGTGACGCTGGAGGTGAGCAACGCGGCGAAGACGTATCTTGCCGAGGCCGGCTACGATCCGGTGTACGGAGCTCGCCCCCTGAAGCGCGCGATCCAGCGGTACCTTCAGGATCCGCTCGCGATGCTGCTCCTCGACGAGGAGGTCGCCGAAGGAACGACGGTGCAGGTCGACATGGCCGAGGGCGGGGGGCGGCTCGACTTCGCGTTCCGGCCGCCGGCCTCCCTGGCGCCGCAGGAAGCTGAGGAGGCTTCGGTGAAGGTCGAATCGTGACCGGCGTCCGCCCTCGAGGGAGCGGACGAAAGCCTTTCACCGAGTACGTGAATTACCGAGATTCGAGGAACCCGAATCCATCCGAGGATCAAGCACGATGCGAATGACCCGCACGTTCGGCCTTCTCGCCGTCGTCCTCACATTGACCGCGGCGTGCACGACCTACGTGGTCGACACCCCCCCCGCGTCGCTCGGCGCCCAGCTCTCGGTCGAGCGCTTTCTGCAGGCCGCCAACGAGCGCGACGTTCGAGCCATGGGGCGGCTGTTCGGGACGCAAAACGGCGCGGCGATGGACACCGGCAGCACGTTCGGCTGCATGTTCAAGAAGATCGGCTCGTGGTTCGGAGGTTCGTCGTGCGTGAGGAAGCAGGACGTCGAGGTTCGCATGGACGCGATCGCTTCGATCCTGCAGCACCAGGACTACCGGGTGACGACCGAGCGCCGCGTCGCGGGGCGGACCGCGCCCACGACGCGCGTGCTCGTCGACATGACCACCCAGCAGGGCGCGAGGGTGTCGGCCCTCCCATTCGATGTGGTCCAAACGGGCGACGGTACCTGGCTGATCGAGAACGTCGACCTCGAGATGGTGATGGCCGCGCGCTGAGGCGCGGCCGAACGGGGTCTACGTCCCGTGCTGCACCAGTTCCACGAGCACCCCGCCGGTCGAGGACGGATGAACGAACGCGACCAGGTGACCTTTCGCGCCTCTGCGGGGTTTGCGGTCGACGAGGCGTAGCCCCTCGGCCTCGAGGCGAGCGAGCTCGGCTTCGAGGTCGTCGACACGGTACGCGATGTGATGGAGGCCCGGACCGCGACGCTGGAGGAAGCGCCCGACGGTGGTGTTCGAACCGAGGGGCTCGAGCAGCTCGACCGAGCCGACGAAGGACACGCGGACGCCCTGCGATTCGAGGATTTCGGGTGGGGAACCGGCTTCGCCGGTGAGGAGTTCGAAGAGGGCGCGTCCCTCGTCGAGGGAGTGAACGGCGACGGCCACGTGATCGAGCGAGCCGTTCGCCGTGAGCGAACGAATATTCATGAATGACTCTGTATGAGGAGAGCCGAGATGGCAAACGACGTGATCGCTGAAATCACGGACGACAACTTCGCCGAGGAAGTCGAGAAGAACGAAGGACTCGTGATGGTCGACTTCTGGGCCGAATGGTGCGCCCCGTGCCGCATGATTGCGCCGGCGGTGGATGCGTTGGCCGAGGAGTACCGCGACAAGGGGCTCAAGGTCGGAAAGCTCAACGTGGATCACAATCCGCAGACGTCGGTCCGCTTCTCCGTGCGGTCGATTCCCGCGGTGCTGTTCTTCAAGGACGGTGAGCTGGTCGACCAAGTGGTGGGTGCCGGACCGCGCGCCATGTACGAAGACAAGGTCCAGCAGCACCTGTAGGGGCCCGTGGGGCTCTTCGCCGATCGGGTACGCCTCGCGTGGCCACGCTTCATCTGATCAGCACCCCGATCGGTAACCTCGACGACATCTCGCTTCGCGCTGCCGAGACGTTGAGGTCGGCCGACCGAATCCTCGCTGAGGACACGCGCCGTACCCGCATCCTCGCGGATCGGGTCGAGGCATCGGCGCCGCTCGTCTCCGTGCACGCGCACAACGAGCGGGAACGGGTCGAGCAGATCCTGGGGTGGCTCGATGCCGGCGAGACCCTCGCCCTGGTCTCCGACGCGGGCACGCCCCTCGTGTCCGACCCCGGGGCTCGGGTCGTCGCGGCTGTTCTCACCGCCGGGCACCGGATCGTACCGATTCCGGGCCCGAGCGCGGTCCTCACTGCGCTGGTGGGCTCCGGTCTGCCCGCCGAGCGATTCTCCTTCCTCGGCTTTCCAGCGCGTAAGGGGCGTGATCGGGACGCCGACCTATCCCGGGTGGCTGAGGCCGCGGAGTCGGTCGTGCTGTTCGAATCCCCGCAGCGGCTCGTGCGCCTGCTCGAGGAGCTCGACGAGCGTTGTGAGCCCGAGAGGAGGGTTGCCGTTGCGAGGGAGCTCACCAAGGTCCATGAGGAGTTCGTGCGGGGAACCCTCTCCGAGGTCGCCGGCTATTACCGGAAGCACCCGCCGAAGGGAGAGGTCACGGTGGTCGTGGGTCCTGCGGGACCCGGCGGATCGGCCATCGACATCGAGGCCGAAGCCGCCGGCCTGGCTCGGACGCTTCTGGACGAGGGGGTGCGGCCCTCTGCGGCGGCGAAGGAGATCGCCGGGCGCCTCGACCTGGCGCGAAACGAGGCGTACCGTATCGTGCACGACGTCGAGGCCACGCGAGGAGACGAATGAACTGGGCAGTGCTGGCGGTCGCGATCGCGATGAGCGCGGGGGGGTCGGGTACGTCGACCGACGAGATGACGGATTCGATCACCATCGCCCGGCTCCAGTACGACGGGGGTGGCGACTGGTACGCGAACCCGTCGTCGCTTCCCAACCTCCTGGCCGCGGTCCGTGATCGAACCGGGATCCCCGTCGCACGGCGTGAGGCGACGGTCACGCCGCTCGATCCGGCGCTTCGCGACTACCCGTTCCTGTACATGACGGGGCACGGCAACGTCGCCTTCACGGCCGCGGAGCGCCTCGCCTTGCGCGAATACCTACTCGCCGGCGGCTTCCTGCACGCCGACGACAACTACGGTCTCGACGAGTCGTTTCGTGCCGAGATGACCGCGATCTTCCCCGAGGCGGAGCTCGTCGAGATTCCGGCCGACCATCCGGTCTTTCACACGGTGTACGACTTTCGCGAAGGCCTACCCAAGATCCACGAGCACGACGGCAAGCCGCCCCAGGCCTTCGGCATCTTCATCGACGGCCGCATGCTCGTGTTCTACACGTACGAGTCCGACCTCGGGGACGGCTGGGAGGATGAAGCGGTACATGAGGATCCGCCCGCCACGCGAGAGCAGGCGATCCGCATGGGCGTCAACCTCTTCCTCTACGTGCTGGGGCAGTCCGCTTCATGAGCCCAGCGAGCCGGGGACTCGAGCTTCGCGTCTCGACGGTCCGCGACTACCTGGTGCGGCGGCTGGGATTCACAACCGTCTTGTGGGCGGTGAGCGTCGTGTTCCTCGCCGCGTCCGTGGCGTGGCTCCTCGTCGGTTCCGGGGGGTGGAGACAGGGCTCCGACGTACCCGCGGCGATTGACGCGATCGCGATCGTCGCTGTGCTGCTGACCGCCCTCGGCGCCCGCCGGGTCGTGGCCGGCCGGCTGGATGAGACGTCGGTCGCAGCGGCCATGGAAGACGCCGCGAGCGTGCGCAGCGGGGTACTGCGGGGGTCCCTCGAGCTGACCCGCTCGATGCCGGAGGGGGTCTCGGGGGCCTTGGCCCAAAGGGCCGCCGCTGGGGTGCTCCGCGACCTGGAGGGTCGCGGAGTACCGGAGCTCGCCGGGCGACTGGGGTCCATGATCGCTCTCTGGCGGGGGCGCGGCTTCATCGTCGCCGGCGCCATTGTACTCCTGTTCGCAGGTCTCTCCTTCGCCTCCCCCAGTCGCGCCGTGAACGGGCTGCGTGGCTTGGCGTCTCCCATCGCGACGATGGTCGATCCGGTCCTCCCCGCGATGGTCGTCATTCCGGGGACGGTCGAAGTGCAGAGGGGCACGGACGTGACCATCGAGGTCTCGGCAGCCGCGCGGACGTTTGTCGACCTCGGTTATCAGGCCGCCGGCGACATCGCGCGAACGGAGCGTCTCGAGGTCGAGGGCGGTCGGGCGGACCACGTCTTCCGCACGGTCTCGGCCATCATCGAGTACCGAGTCCGGGACGTGGAGGGCAACGAGACCGCCACGCATAGAATCGTACCGATCGATCCCCTGTTCGTGAGCGACATGGTGCTCGAGGTGCTGTATCCGGCGCATACCGGACTTTCGCCGGACGAGTACCGCGGTGACCCGCCGCCGCTGAGGCTGCCCGCGGGCTCATCGCTCCGCTTCGAGGGTCGCGCGAGTCGTCCTCTTTCGTCGGTCTCGCTCGTCGATTCGGTCGGCTCTGACGTGCTGGCATTCGACGTGGACGGCCAGACGTTCTCGGGCCGCTGGACGCCGCGGCGCACGCGCTCGGTCGAGTGGAACTTCCGTGACGTGGCGGGCGGACCCGCGGAGATTCAGCCGGAGCCGCTCGAAGTCACGATCGTTCCAGACGCTCCTCCGATCATCCGCATTCCGACACCGGGGCGTGACACCGTCATGCCCCTGAACATGCGTCAGCCGCTCGTCCTGGAATCCGGGGACGACTATGGCCTTCGACGGGTCGAGTTGGTGGCCTACCGGATCACCTCCTTCGGGGAGCGGCGGGAGCCGGTAGCGCAGGGCTTCGACGTGGGAGGCCAACGAGCGATCCTCGCGCGTCCGCTCCTCGACCTCCGCTCCTGGGGGCTCCTGCCCGGCGACACGGTGCGCTACTACGCTCGGGCGATCGACAATAGCCCGGCGGCGCAGGTCTCGATTTCCGAGGAGTACCTGCTCCGCATGCCGGAGGCGGCGGAGCTGAGGCGGGAGGCCGAGGACGCGTTCGAGAGCGTCGCGGAGCGCCTCCAAGAGCTTGCCGCCGAGGCTCAGGAGCAGTCCGAGGAGAACCGAGACCGGGCGCTCGAGTCCGCGACGCAGCGCGGTGCCGAACAGACCGCCGAGGAACGACAAGCCGATTTCGAGTCGCGCGAGGAACTCGCCCGATCCCTCGAGGAGCAAGCGCAGATGTCGGCCGAAGTCGACTCGCTCCGCGCGGAGATGGACGCCTTGGAGCAGATGATGGAGGAGGCAGGTCAGGCCGACCCGGAGCTTCGCCGTCAGCTCGAGGAGCTGCAGGAGATGCTCAGCAGCATGACGGGTGACGAATTGCAGCAGCGCATGGAGGAGCTGTCCGACGCCCTCGACCGGGAGGATCTCCAACAAGCCAACGAAGCGCTCGAGAACATGGCGAGCGAACAAGAGGATTTCCGGGAGCGGCTCGAAGAGGCACTGGAGCGGTTCAAGCGGGCCGCGTTGGAGCAGGACTTCCGCGCGACCACGAGCGAGGCCGAGGAACTGGCCCGCCAGGAACAGGCCCTGGCCGACGCCATGAAAGAGGCCGACGACCCGGAGCTTCGCGCGCGGCAGCAGCAGGATCTCGCCGACCAGGCCGAGCGATTGGAGCAGCGGATGGAAGCGCTCCAGGAGCGGCTCGCGGAGATGGGTGAACGCGAGGCGTCCGAGGGCGTGCGCGAGGCGCAGCAGAGCGCCCAGCAGGCTCAGCAACAGATGGAGCAGGCGCAGCAGCAGGCGAGTCAGGGTCAGAGTGAGGAGGCGGGCGAACAGGCCCAAGAGGCGGCCGACCAGATGCAGCAAGCTGCCCAGGAGATGCAGGAGGCCATGCAGGAGATGGCCGAGGAGCAAATGGAGGCTCAGCAAGAGGCACTCATGCGCACCGCGGACGATGCGCTGGCGCTCGCGCGTCGGCAGGGTGAGCTCCGTGAGCAGATGCGCGGAGCGGGCCAGGAACGGCTGGCCGAGATGCGCGCCCAGGAAGCCTCGCTCCTCCAGGGCGTCCAGAACATCGCCGAGAACCTCCAGCTGGCGACGGAAGGCGCGATGGGTGCGAATCGTGAGCTTTCCGCGCAGATGGGCCTCGCGATGGAATCGCTGCAGAACACCATCGAAGCGATGGAGGGAAGGCGGGGATCGAGTCCGTCCCCGACGGCGCAGGCCGAGCAGTCGATCGCCGACCTCAACCAGCTCGCGCTCATGGCGATTGCAGGGGCCCAGCAGATGGGCCAACAGGGGGAGGGTCAAAGCGGAGAAGAGATGGCCCAGCAGTTGGAGCAGCTCGCGCAGCAGCAGGGCGACCTCATGAACCAAAGCACCCAACTCATGCCGATGCAGTTGGGCGAACAGGCGATGTCTCAGCAACTCGAGCAGATGTCGCAGGGCCAGGAGTCCGTGGCGAGCGACCTCGGCGACCTGGCCGACGAGCCCGGGTCTGAGCAGTCGCTCGGGGACCTGCAACAGCTCGCGCAAGAAGCGAGGGCCCTGGCGGAGCAGCTCCAGCAGGGACGGCTGACGCCGGAGGTGGTCGAGCGTCAGGAGCGTCTCTTCCACCGTCTGCTCGACGCGGGGCGCTCGTTGGAACGAGAGGAGTTCTCCGAAGAGCGTGAGTCCGAGGTGCCCGGTGTATTCGAGCGCGGCGAGGTGCTCTCGCTCACGGGAGAGCAGCTCGGAATCATGCCCTATGAAGTGCCGGACGGAGAGCAGCTTCAGAGGCTGAGCCCCGCGGTGCGCCAGCTCGTGCTCGATTACTTCGAGCGGCTGAACCGCGCCCGACGTCCCCCGGGAGGATCATGAAGCGCTCGTTCGTAGAGGCACACGGCGTGCGCGGTGCGGTGGCTGTCATCCTCGCGTGCGCGCTGCTGACCGGGCTTGGGCCGGCGCCCGTCGAGGGGCAGGGCCTGAGAGGAGAGGAGGCGCGCCTTCTTCGCGAGGCGGCGGCGCGAGAGTCTCGTGGAGATTATGCAGGTGCGGAGGAAGCGCTTCGCCGGCTCCTGGTCGAAGTCCCGAATTCTTCGGGCGGTCTCTTCGCGCTCGAGCGAGTGCTCGGAGCCCAAGGCCAAGTCGTGGAGATCCTCCCCGCGGTCTACGCGTATCTCGAGCAGGATCCGGAGTCACCGGGGGTTCGCTCATTGGCCCTGCGCGTTCTGACCGACGTCGACTCCCTCGATGCGGTGCGTGCGCAGGCCGAGGCGTGGCTCGCGCTCGACCCGCAGGCGGAGGTCGCCTACCGGGAGGTGGCGCGGGTTTATGAGCGTGCCTTCGACGCCGACGAGGCGATGTCGGTGTATCGGCGAGGCCGGACCCGGATCGGCGAAGACGAAGTCTTCGCGCTCGAGATCGGGGACCTCCTGGCCGCGGAGGGCGACTATGATGCGGCCGCGAGCGAGTGGACCACCGCCGTCGGTGACGACGGGGGTCAAGCCGTGACCATAGCCCGTCGTATTGTCGAGCTCGAGGCCGGGCGTGACGTCCTCGGGCCGTTGGTGGTCGACGCGCTGAGCGACTCGAACCTCCCCCCCCGACGTAGGGCGGGAGCGCGCATCGCGCTGGATGTGGGACTCACGGAACGGGCCGACCGAGGTGTGCGCTCGGTGGCCGCGGACCTGGAGGGCAGGGCGCGGGCGTCCTTCCTGGCCGACGCCGCCCGCCGGGCGCGCGACGGTGGCATGGTGGCGCTCGCCTCGTGGGCGTACGACGAACTCGGAGACGATGCCACCTCTCCCGCCGAGCGGCGTCAATTCGATCAGCGGATCGTCGATGTCGCACTCGCGGCGGGGGATACCCTGACCGCGCTCGACGCTCAGTGGAGACTCGTGGAGTCGTTCTCGGCCCGCTCCGTTGACCGACGCCGCGCCACGGCGCGCGCCATCCAGCTGGAGGGGTCCGGCGCCGATCCGACGCGACTGCGCGATCTACTCGCCGATTTCCGCGACACGTTCGAGAACGCGCCCGAGCTGGACGGCCTGGCCGCGACGGTGGCGTCCGCGCTGCACGCACGGGGCGACCTCGCAGGCGCCGGGGCGGTGCTCGAGGGGGTCAGCGGCCCCCTCAGCTCGATGGAGCGAGGCTACCTCCTGCTGGCCGAAGGGGACCTCGAGAACGGGCGGACGGCGCTCTTGCTTGCGCTCACGGGTCTGCCCCCGGCCGACGCGACGCCGGTCATCCAATACACGGGCCTACTCGGGCGAGTCTCGCCGGCCGCGGCACAGGCTCTCGCGATCGCCGGCGTGACCGCACATCGAGGAGAGGCGGGTCGCGCCGCCTCGGAGTTGGCCGCGCAGGTCGACGCCTTCGATTCCGGGGAACGGGCGGGGATCCTCGCGGAGGCCGCGCGCATCGCGGCGCGCGGCGACGCCCGCGTGGCAGCGGCGGATATTCGCACGCTCCTGGTCGAGGAGTACCCCGACGCGCCGGAGACCGCGGAGGCGGCGCTGGCGCTCGCTCGATACCATGCGCGAACTCCGGACGGGGTGGACGAAGCGGTCCGGCTGCTAGAGAATCTGATCGCCCAGCGTCCGAACGCGGCGATCGTGCCGGACGCGCGCCTCGAGCTTCAGCGACTACGCGGAGTCAGACGATGACGCGGAACCGATACGCCGGACGCCGCAGGGATCTCCTCGCGCGTCTATGTGCCCTCTCCTGCGCCGTCGGCCTCGGCCTGGTCGCCGCTGGCCCTGCGCAGGCACAATTCCTGTTGGTCCCCATGGATCGGGCGCAACAGAACCACCTGAAGGCCTACGGTCTGACGTATTGGGCGCTCGAGCAGGAAGAAAAGGCGGAATGGCTTCTGAACTACCGGGGCGGCTCCTTCCTCTTGCCCGATCGTCAGGACGTTCGACGAGAAGCCGCTTTTCGTGGCGTGACGGTCGAAGCGATGGATGCGTCCGCGGAGGCACGCATGCGTGCGACGGTCCAGGCGTCGAACATGGAGACGGTTCCCCTCGAGCGCGCGCCGAAGGTCGCGATCTACACACCGCCGAACTCGACGCCCTGGGACGACGCGGTGACGATGGCGCTCGACTACGCCGGGATCGACTACGAGACGATCTGGGACGACCAGGTGATCGAGTCGGATCTGTCCGAATACGAGTGGATCCATCTGCACCATGAAGACTTCACGGGCCAGTACTCCAAGTTCTTCCTGACCTACTCCGGGGCTCCTTGGCTCCAGGAAGAGGTTGCGCGCAACCAGGAGGTTGCGCGAGCCGGCGGCTTCGCCGATGTGCCGGCGCTGAAGAAGCACGTGGCCCGAACCATCCGTGACTACGTGGACAATGGTGGCTTTCTCTTCGCCATGTGCTCGGCCACGGAGACGCTGGAGCTCGCGCTCGCCGCCGAAGGCGTCGATATCGCGGCCGCCTATTCCGACGGGACGCCCCCCGATCCGAGTGCCTCGGCCAAGATGAAGTGGGACTTGGCTATGGCGTTCACCGACGCCCAAGTGCAGGTGGCGCCGTCGGTGAGTTCGTTCTCCGACATCGACGCCCACCAAGTCAACACGCCGTGGCGCAAGGAGCTGGGGGTGTACAGCCTCTTCGAGTTCTCGGCCAAGTTCGATCCGGTTCCGGCAATGCTCACGCAGAACCACGAGTCGGTGCTCCCCGACTTCTACGGCCTCACGACGGCGTTTCGTGAGGACCGTCTGAAGGCCGGTACGATCGTGCTCGCGCAGGAAGGCGACTGGGCGAAGTACATCCACGGAAATCTGGGCGAAGGCACTTGGACGTACTTCGGTGGTCACGACCCCGAGGACGCGGAGCACCAGATCGGTGACCCCCAGACCGACCTCGCGCTGCATCCCAACTCCCCCGGTTACCGACTGATCCTCAACAACGTCCTCTTTCCGGCCGCGAAGAAGCAGAAGCTCAAGACTTGAGCGTGGAGATGCCCGAGGGCTTCCCGATCACGCTGCCCAAGGAAGCGCTCGCGGGGTTGGACGGCGTGCATGGAGTACCGGACGAAGAGTCGGGTTCCGGCGTGTCGCCGCGCGGTGCGAGGGCGCGCGAGAGGGCGCCTGCCAAACCACTGACGATCTCGTACGAGGCGCGGGCCCGGCTGCGCGCCGAGGTGGAGCGGGCGGGAGGGCGCGAAGTCTGTTTTTTGGCCGTGGTCGATGAAGACCGCGTGGTGCGGGATCCGAGGGCGGTCGCCAGGGGCAACTTCGAAGCCGTGCTCGTAGCGGCGCGCGACGCCGCCGAGGGCGGCGTGATGTTGCACAATCACCCGAGTGGCGGGCTGGAGCCGTCCGACGCGGACATGCGGGTGGCGGCCCACCTGTACGAGCAGGGCATCGGCACGGCGATCATCGACAACGACGCCGAGAGGATGTACGTGGTCGTGGAGCCGCCTACTCCGCGCGAACGGCTGCCGCTCGACCTCGACGAGTTGGAAGAGATCCTGGCCCCCGGTGGCGGGCTCTCGGGGCGCTACGAAGGCTATGAGGACCGACCCGGCCAGAGGGAGATGCTGTCGGCGGTCGCCACGCGCTTCAACGACGGGGGCATCTCGATCGTCGAGGCGGGGACCGGTACGGGGAAGTCGCTCGCGTATTTGCTACCGGCGGTGCGGTGGGCGCAGCAGAACGGGGAGCGCACTGTGGTGTCCACCAACACGATCAATCTCCAGGAGCAGTTGAGCACCAAGGACCTGCCGCTGGTGCAGCGCCTCATGGGAGACGTGAAGTGGGCGCTGGTGAAGGGTCGAGGAAACTACGTTTCGATCCGACGCGCACTGCTCGCCCAGGAGAGTCAGGGAAGCCTGTTCGAGGAAGATCGCTCCGGGGAACTGCGAGAGCTTCACGAGTGGATCGGGACGACCGAGGACGGCTCTCTCTCCGACCTCGGGTTCACGCCGGCGGCCGAGACTTGGGAGGAGGTCCGGAGCGACCCGGATATCTGTCTTCGTGCGCGTTGCCCCCACTTCCAGCACTGCTTCTACCAGCGCGCCCGCCGTCGCGCAGCGGGAGCGGAGCTCCTGGTGGTCAATCACCATCTCCTCTTCACCGATCTCGCCGTGCGGCGCGCCACCAACAACTACACGCAGTCGGCGGTACTCCCCGCCTACGACCGAGTAATCCTGGACGAAGCACACAACGTCGAAGACGCGGCGACATCGCACCTGGGCGTGGAGATCACCCGCCGTGGGCTGTACCGGGCCATGTCGCGACTGGATCGTCGGGGGCGCGGCATCTTGACGGCCATCCACGAGGCCGTGGCCGGCGACGAGAACGGGCCCGAGCTGAGGGAGCGGGTGGAGAATCGCGTCCGCGCCGCATTGTCGAAGGCGCGGGCCGAGGTCGAGGGCCTCCTCGAGCGGCTCGAGCCGTTCGTGCCGGCCGGAGAAGGTGCGGTGCGACTCGGCCCCGCCGGATCGGGAGAGCCGGCCGAAAATGAAGACGTGGCCGAGAGGCTCCGAGCCACGCTCGCCGCACTCGGCACGTTGGGGCGCGAGCTCGCGGAGCTGAGGGCCCGATTGGAGCTTTTCGAAACGCTTGCGGAGCGTCTCGAGGGGCGGCTGCTCGATCTGCGCTCGATCGAGCGTCGCCTCGCCGCCGCCGAGCACGGGCTCCGGCTCGTCTTGGCGCCCGGCGAGGAGGCGGCCGCGTTCGTGCGTTGGATGGAGTCGAGGGGCCGCGGCAAACGAGCCAATCTCGTGCTGGCGGCCGCACCGATCGAGCTTGGGTCGTTGCTGCGTGATTCGCTCTTCACCCGCGCGAAGACGACGGTGCTCACGTCCGCGACGCTCACGACCCGGAAGCGGTTCGACTTCCTCAGAAGCCGAATGGGCATCACCTCGCTCGAGATGGAGCTCGAAGAGGAGGAGGTCCAGGTCGACGAACGGGTCGTGCCCTCACCCTTCGACTTCGCGTCGCAGACGATGCTCGTCGTGCCCACGGACCTCCCCGACTCGGGAGCCGGTGCGTACAACGAGTCGACGGTCGACGTACTGGGCCGCTTCGCCGAGATGACCGACGGTGGGCTCTTCGCGCTCTTCACCTCCCACTCCGCGCTACGTGCCGTGGCGGGGGGCGTGCGAGAGCTCGGGCTGGACGTGGAGTGGCCGCTTTTCGTGCAGGGCGAGGACGATCGCCACCGCATGCTCGACCGCTTCGTCGCGTCCGGGCGAGGGATCCTCCTCGGCACCACGTCGTTTTGGGAGGGTGTCGACGTTCCGGGTGACCCGCTCCGGGGCCTTCTCATTCAAAAGCTCCCGTTCCGTGTCCCCACCGAGCCCATCACCCAGGCCCGAATGGAGGCGCTCGAACAGCACGGCCTGGATCCGTTCAACCACTTCATGCTGCCGCAGGCAGCGCTTCGCCTCAAGCAGGGGTTCGGCCGCCTCATCCGGTCCAGGACCGACCGCGGCGCGGTCGTGCTTCTCGACAAGAGGATCCTGACCAAGCGGTACGGCCGTTACCTGCGAGACTCCCTTCCACCGGCACCTTTGGTGAAGGGCGCGTGGAGCGACGTAGAGCGCAAACTCGCCGACTTTTACCGCTGAGACGAGGGCCCGATCGGGGGTTGGTCGCCGGGCCCAGCCACCGTAGATTCAGCGCCGAGCGGGCGAAGAGGCCTGCGTCCACCTCAGAGTTCAGGACGATCGATGAAGCGAATCATCGGCATGGGTGTCGGCGTGCTCTATTTGGGCCTGGCTTTCATCGCGCTGACCCGCGCGAACGAGGGTTGGAGCACCGGCTACGCCGACCTCGGCTTCTGGTGGACCGTCATCGCGGTCATCCTGACAATCGCTGCGGGTGGGGCTTTCATCGGCACGTGGCTCCACACCCGCCCCAGGGAACGCTGAGGTCGTGCACGCCGCGCGAGCCTGACATCAGCCCAGTGCGAGAGGCCGTCCGAACCGCTCGGACGGCCTCTTCTCGTTTCTCCAACTTCTCGAAGGACCGGCCATGCCCCTCATCAAACCGAGTAAGATTGTCTGCGTCGGAAAGAACTACGCGAAGCACGCGGCCGAGATGGGCGGCGATGTACCGAAAGAGCCGCTCATCTTTCTCAAGGCGCCCTCGTCGCTGATCGCGGACGGTCAGCCGATCGTCATGCCGGGTGCATCGTCCGAGGTGGACTACGAGGGGGAGATCGGGCTCATCATCGGGACTCGTGCCAAGGCCGTGCCAGCCGCCGAGGCCTGGGCGCACATCGCCGCCATCGTTCCCGTCAACGACGTGACCGCGCGCGACCTTCAGCGCTCCGACAGCCAGTGGTCCCGCGCGAAGGGGTTCGACACGTTCTGCCCGGTCGGAACCCCGGTGCCGGTCGCGGACGTCGATTTGGACGCACTCGGGGTGACGACCCGTGTGAACGGCGAGGTGCGTCAGCATGCTCCGGTGTCGGACATGGCCTTCGACGTTCCTGCCATCATCGAATACATCAGCGCGATCATGACGCTCGAGCCGGGCGACCTCGTGGCGACCGGCACACCGGACGGGATCGGGACGCTGGCCGCCGGCGACGTCGTCGAGGTGGAGGTCCACGGGGTGGGGACCGTCTCGAACCCCGTGGTCGCCGAGGCCTGATGCCGACGCCCAACGCGCGGTATCGTGCCCTGCCTCCGTTTCCGCTCTCGGGGATGGCGGCGAAGCGCCGCGAGATCGAGGCGGCCGGGGTCGACGTCATCGACCTCGGTGCCGGAGACGCGCCGCTCGATCCGCCTCCCACCGTGGTCGAGAAACTACGTGAAGTGGCAGGGGTCAATCGCTATTCCCGCTACGCGTTCCAGAGTGGACTAGCGGACTTCAGGGAGGCGATCGCTCATTTCATGGACGTCCGCTTCGGGGTTTCGGTCGACCCATGGAAGGAGGTTCTCCCGCTCATCGGATCGAAGGACGGTCTGGCCCATCTGCCGTTCGCCTACATCGAGCCCGGAGACGCGGCCATCATTCCCGATCCGGGCTATCAAGCCTACCTCGGGTCGGTCACCCTGGCGGGCGGCGAGCCCCATTTGGTGGCCCTGCGACCCGAGCACGATTTCCTCATCCCGCTCGACGGCGTGCCGGCAACCGTCGTGGATCGGTCGCGCATCCTATACCTCAACTATCCGAACAACCCGACCGCGGCGGTGGCCCCCGACGACTACCTCCGAGAGGCGATCGGCTTCTGCTCCGAGCACGACATCATCCTGGCGCACGACAACGCCTACTCGGAGTTCGGCTTCGACGGGTACCGACCCCGGAGCATCCTGGAGTTCGAGGGTGCCCGCGACGTAGCGCTCGAGTTCCACTCGCTCTCCAAGACGTACAACATGACGGGATGGCGCTTGGGCTGGGCGGTGGGCAACGCCGACATGATCGGTGCCCTGACGAAGGTGAAGACCTTCATGGACACCGGGCAGTACATGGGGATCCAAGCGGCCGGGGTCGCGGCGTTGGAGAGCTGGGCCGCCTGGGTTCCGGGCAACATCGCCATCTTCGAGCGACGCCGGGACGCCGCCTCCGCGGCGCTCTCGCAGGCCGGCTTCGACGTTACCGTGCCGAAATCGACGATGTATCTCTGGGTTCCCGTTCCAGGCGGAGAGCCGTCGGAGGTGTTCGCGGCCCGTGCGCTGGACCAAGAGGGCGTCATCGTGCTCCCCGGGGGGGCGTTGGGGGCGGGTGGCGAAGGCTTCTTCCGCATCGCGCTCACGGTCGACCCGGATCGCCTCACCGAGGCGGTCGGCCGATTGGGGCGCGTTGCCCGCTGACCGAGGAACCGGGCCCCTGAGCTCGGTTTAGGACGCTACATGCGATTACGGCCCGACGGCGCGGACTCTTCGGCGGACCGGGCCTGGCAGAACAGCCGAGGCCTCGGCTCGCCGCGCCTGCGCGCCACCGCGTTCACCGTCTCGGCCGTCCTCCACCTGATCGCGATCCTCGCGTATACCACGATGATGAACGTCCTGAGACCGGACGCGGCGGCGTTCCCCATCCCTTCGGATACGGAGGCGGAGCAGGGGATCGACGTCATCCGGCTGGTGGAGATCGACGAGGAGGACCTCGAGCGTCCCGAGGAGCCCGAGGAGCTCGACGAGGTCGTCCCGCCCGAGGCAGACGCCCGCCCACCCCGCATCCCGGGCCCCGTGGTCGGTGAGCTCATTCCGCCAGGGCCGACCGCCGCCGAGCGCTTGCGACCCAACCGTCGAAGTGTTCGGCTGTGGGCGAACCTCCCCGACGAGTTTTTCGAGCTGACCCTCGAAGAGCGGGAAGAGATCCTCCTGGCCGACAGGATCGTCGAGTGGTACGACTCGCTCAGCGCCGCACAGGCCGCGGAAGACCGGCTTACAGACTGGACGTTCCGAGACCGCGAGGGTGGCCGGTGGGGCGTCGCCGACGGAAAGATCTATCTCGGGGACGTTGCGTTGCCGCTGCCCCTGCAGTTCGGGATTCCGGTCGGAAAGCGCGACGTGACCAACTACCGCATCTGGGAGTTCGAGGAGATCGAGCGTCAGAGCCAACGCTTCCTCATCGAGCAATCGTGGAAGGAGCGGGCGGCCGCCATCCGCGCTCGTCGGGATCGGGAGCGCGCCGCCGCGATCGACACGACGCGGATCCGCTGACCGCCCCGGTTCCACGGAACCCGCACGCGCGCCATCTTTCGAGGCCCTGCGACGGGGTGGAGCAAACCCGCCCGCGCATCGCTGCCCGAACGCCATCCCTGGAGTCCACGTGAGTCAGGAGCTAGCCCCGAGACTCGATCCCCGTGCGATCGAGCCGGCCCGGTACCGGGCGTGGCAGGAGGGCGGCTACTTCCACGTGCCGGCATCGGCGGTTCTGGAGGACGGGCGGGAGCCGTACGTGATCGTGATCCCACCGCCCAACGTCACGGCCGCGCTGCACATGGGGCACGGGCTCAACAATACGGTCCAGGACGTGCTGATCCGATGGCGGCGCATGCAGGGCCGGGCCTCGCTGTGGGTGCCTGGAACCGACCACGCCGGCATCGCGACGCAGAACGTCGTCGAGCGCCAGCTCGCGGAGGAAGGGCTGCATCGTGACGACCTGGGACGCGAGGCCTTCGTGGAGCGCGTCTGGGAATTCGTCACGGAGACGGGGGGGACGATCCTCGAGCAGCTCAAGGCGATCGGCGCCTCGTGCGATTGGCAGCGCACGCGCTTCACACTCGACGACGACCTCCAGCGAGCCGTGCGTGAGGTCTTCGTTTCGTTGTACGAGAAGGAGCTGATCTACCGCGGCGAATACATCATCAACTGGTGCCCTCGCTGCCTTACCGCGCTCTCGAACGAGGAGGCCGAGGGCACGGAGACGCAGGGTCGCCTCTGGCATCTGCGCTACCCGATCGCCGAGGGGTCGGCTGAAGCGGCGCGCGCGGCCTCCGAGGCCGGTTCGGCAGCGGTCGGGCGGCTCGACGATGGGCGTTGGTACCTGACGGTATCGACGACGCGACCCGAAACGATGCTCGGTGACACGGGTGTGGCGGTCCACCCGGGCGACGAGCGGTACGAGGCGCTCGTCGGTGCGGATGTCGAGCTCCCGCTGACGGGCCGGACGATTCCGGTCGTGGCGGACCACTACGTCGATCGGGAATTCGGCTCCGGGATGGTCAAGCTGACTCCTGCGCACGACAAGAACGACTTCGAGATCGCGGGCCGCACGGGAATCGAGATCCTCGACGTGATGACCCCCGACGCGCACCTGAGCGACGCCGCACCGGAAGCGTTCCGCGGCATGGAAAGGTTCGTGGCGCGCAAGGCGGTCCTCGCGGCGCTCGAGGAGCTCGGGCTCATCGCCGGCCGTGAAGAGCACACGCACTCGGTGCCGCACTGTTACCGGTGCGGCACGATCGTCGAGCCGCGCCTTTCGGAGCAGTGGTTCGTGAGCATGAAGCCGCTCGCCGAGCCCGCGTTGGAAGCGTCCCGAGACGGGACCATCACCTTCACGCCGCCGCACTGGCAGCGCGTGTACGAGCACTGGATGGAGAACATCCAGGACTGGTGCATCTCGCGTCAGCTCTGGTGGGGTCATCGGATTCCCGTCTGGTACTGCGCCTGTGGCGAGCAGATCGTGGTGCGCGAGGACCCGAGCGAGTGCCCGAAATGCGGAGGCACCGAGCTCGAGCAGGATCCCGATGTGCTCGACACCTGGTTCAGCTCGCAGCTCTGGCCCTTCTCGGTGTTCGGTTGGCCGAAGCAGACCGACGATCTCGAGGCGTTCTACCCGGGCCACACCATGGTCACGGGCCCGGATATCCTCTTCTTCTGGGTCGCCCGCATGATCATGATGGGCTACGAGTTCCAGGGTGAGGCACCGTTCACGCAGGTGTACCTCCACGGGACCGTGCGCGACATGAAGGGCCGGAAGATGTCGAAGTCGCTCGGCAACGGGATCGACCCGCTCGGCGTGGTCGAGGAGTTCGGCGCGGACGCGATGCGGTACACGATCGTGAGTCAGTGCGCGGTCGGGACCGACATCAGCCTCGATCATGAAGACGTCGAAGCGGCGTTCGCGAACGGGCGCAACTTCGCCAACAAGATCTGGAACGCCGGGCGGTTCGCGCTGATGAGCCTCGGCGAGGACCCCGTGCAGCCGCTGGACCATGTCCGTAGCGACCTGACGCTCGAGGACCGATGGATCCTGTCGCGTGTGGCTCACGCGAGCGCGGAGGCGACGCGCCGGCTCGAGCGCTTCCGCCTACACGAGGTCGCGGAGGGCCTGTACCACTTCTTCTGGGGCGAGGTCTGCGACTGGTACCTCGAGCTGGTGAAGAGCCGATTGGGTCCCGATACGGATCCCGCGTCGCGAGAGGCCGCCCGCTCCACGCTCGTAACCGTGCTCGACGCCGCGTTCCGCCTGCTGCACCCCATTGTTCCGTTCGTCACGTCGGAGCTCTGGTCGAGGCTCCCGTGGCCGGAGGGTGCCGATCGCCCCGCGGATTTGATTATCGCTCCATGGCCGGAGCCGGGCGACGTCGAACGCGACGAAGAGGCGGAGCGCCGAATGGTCGAGGTGCAGACGCTGGTGGTCGAAGTGCGTCGACTCCGAAAGGAGTATGGCGTAGGCGAAGGCGCGCGGATCTCGCTGCTGGTCGAGGGCGGGCCAGAGCACTTCCTCGACACGCTCGCCTTACAGGCGGGGGCGCTCGAACAGCTCGCTCGAATCGAGAGCGTGGCGGGTGGCGCGCCCAGCGGGGTGGGCGCCAACGTGGTGCTGCCCAACGGTGCTGGGCTCTTCGTCCCCCTCGAGGGCGTCATCGACGTCGCGAGCGAGCGTGCGCGGATGGCGTCGGAGGTGGATCGAATCGCCGGGCTGCTGGGAGCCGTGCGAAAGCGCCTCTCCAACGAGCAGTTCGTCGCCAACGCACCCGACGAAATCGTGCAAAAGGAGCACGACAAGGCGGCCCAGCTGGGAGAGCAGGTCTCGAAGCTCCGAGAGAAGCTCGCGAGCCTGTCGGATTCGTGATCCGCCCCTTCGTCGCCTGCGCGGTCGCTGGAGTGGTGGCGGGCGCGTGCGCCCAACAGGGAATCCCGCCCGGCGGACCGGAGGACACTCGACCACCGGTCGTCGTCCAGACCTTCCCCGAGGCGCTCGGGATCCTCACCGAGCTCGACGCCCCGGTGCGCTTCTTCTTCGACGAACGGATCAGCGAGCGCATGGCGGGCGGAACGCTCGAGTCGGCGGTGACCGTTTCGCCCCGTGGCGGGGAAGTGCGGGTGAGCCACGGTAGCCGCTCGCTCACCGTGCGCACCGAGGGGGGCTTCCGGCCCGGGTTGGTCTACCGCGTCACGCTCAAGGCGGTCGTCTCGGACATGTTCAACAACCGGATGACCGACCCGTTCGAGCTCGTCTTCACGACCGGGGGCGAGACGCCCTCTGCGACGACGCTCGCAGGGGAGGTGTGGGACCGCATCGACGGGAATGCCGTGAACGAGGCGGTGATCCTCGCGGAGGCGGCCGACGGCCTCATTCATCAGGCCACGGCCGATCGAGACGGGATTTACGCATTCCGCTACCTGCCGGACGGGCAGTACCGAGTGACCGCGTTCGAGGACCAGAACCGAAACGGGGACGCCGACTCGACCGAGGTGCAGGGGCGCTTCACCGCAGATCTGGCGGCCGGGGACACACTCCTCCTCGACCTGCCGATTCTCGCGCCAGACACCGCGGCGGCGGTGGTCGCGGGCGCCAGTCCGCTCGATTCAGTCACGGTGGCGGTGCTGTTCGACGACTACCTCGACCCGACCGTCGAGGCGGGCGCCTTCGACGTGACGATCTCGTCGGCCGAAGCTTCGGCGCCCTCGATCGTGAGGGTCTTCCAAGAGGCGGAGTACGAAGCGTACATCGAAGAAGTGGCGGATTCGCTCATCCGGGCCGACTCGATCGCCGCCGCCGAGGCGGCCGCGGTCGGTCCGGTGGAAACGGCACCGGACTCGGTCCCGCCGGCCGATTCGACCGAAGTGACCGAGGCGCTGCCCGGGGTGGTAGCCGCTGGGCCCGACTCGGCCGCGGCGGCCGACACGGTCCGGCTCGGTCGGGTGGGCGCGCCGACGCCTCCCGGCGCCGCCGGGGCGGCCGTGGGACGCAAGCCTCCGCCGGGGCTCGAGCGCCTTCAGGGACCGCGCGCGGGTCCGACCCAGGACGGTCGAAGGGTGCTTCCGGGTCGGCGCATCGTGCTCCTCTTGTCCGAGGCGCTCCTGTACGATGTGGAGTACGAGGTCCAGGTATCGGGTGTGGTCAACATTGCCGGGCTGGGAGGGGGCGGAGGCGTCGCCTCGCTCGTACTGGAGGCGCCGCCCGCCGACACCATGGTTGTCGACACGACGGCGGCGCCCGACTCTGCGGCGATCGACACCCTGGCGGTCCCGGACTCCGCGGTACTCCCGGACACCGGCGTTGCGGGTCCAGGTCCGCCCGGCGGGGACGCGCGTCGGTGAACGACCCCCGCAGCAGGATTCCATCGGTCGACGCGCTCGTGACGTCCAGGGATGCAGCACCGCTGATCGAGGAGTTCGGTCGAGACCGCTCGGTCGACGCGATTCGGGCAGCGGTCGACACCATCCGCGCTCGCGTCTCGGCGGCCGCAGCGGGAGGGCGCCTGGAGGAGTGGGATGACCGGGTCGAAGACGTCGCTACGTATCTCGGACCGGCCCGGGAGGCGCTGGAGGTCGCCGATGTGCCCAGCCTCCGTCGGGTCGTGAACGCGACGGGCGTCGTGCTGCACACGAACCTGGGCCGGGCGCCGCTCGCCGAGGTGGCTGTCGAGGCGATGCGCGCTGCGGCCCGTCAGTACACCAACCTCGAATTCGATCTCGAATCGGGGACTCGGGGCTCACGGTACGCGCACTGCGTCTCGTTGCTCACGGAGCTCACGGGCGCCGAGGACGCGCTCGTGGTCAACAATGCGGCGGGCGCGCTCGTTCTCGCCGTGAACACCACCGCCCGCGGTGCCGGGATCGCGGTCTCTCGAGGGGAGCTCGTCGAGATCGGTGGCGGTTTTAGGATTCCGGAGGTGTTGGAACGGGCGGGTGCCACGCTGGTCGAGGTCGGTAGCACGAATCGGACGCGGCTCGGCGACTATAGGACCGCGTTGATGGAGCAGGGAGCCGTCGCGGTCCTCAAGGTGCATCGCTCGAACTTCCGGATCACCGGCTTCACGGAGGAAGCTTCGATCGCCGAGCTGTCGGAGGTCGCGCAGGGGGCGGGCGTTCCGTTGGTGCATGACCTCGGCTCGGGGCTGATGATCGATGCGGAGGCATTGGGGCTACCGGCCGAACCGCGTGCGATGGAGTCCGTCGCGGCGGGCGCCGACGTCGTCGTCGTCTCCGGTGACAAGCTCCTCGGTGGGCCACAAGCCGGCATCATCGTGGGGAGCGCCGTGTGGATCGCGAAGATGCGGAAGAACCCCCTCTGCCGGGCGCTTCGCGTCGACAAAGTCACGCTGGCCGGACTGGAGGCGACGCTCCGACTGTATCGGAGAACGGAGCAGGCGCTCGCGCGAATCCCCACGCTGCGTATGCTCGCCGAGCCCGCCGCCTCGGTGCGCGCCCGCGCCGAGTCCCTTGCGGAGCGGCTCGGGGTCGAGGGAGTGTCCTCGACGATCGTGCCCACGAAGGGTGCGATCGGGGGCGGGACGTATCCGGGGGTCGAGCTGGATTCGTGGGCGCTGGAGCTCGACGGCGGCTCGGGGGCGGAGTCGCTGGCGACCGCGCTGCGCGGCGGTGACCCTCCGGTCATCGGCCGAATCGTGGACGACCGAGTGCGTCTCGACGCCAGGACCGTCCTCCCGGGCCAGGAGGGCGATCTCGTGCGGCGCGTGGCCGAAAGCGCTGCGCGATCGCTGCCCCAGGCCGAGGGCCTGCCGTGACGCGCCCGGCGGTCTTTCTCGACCGGGACGGGACGATCATCGCGGAGAAGGCGTACCTGGCCGACCCCGACGGCGTCGCGCTCATTCCCGGTGCAGCGGAGGCCATGAAGGCCCTGCGTGACGCAGGGTACGCGATCGTGGTCGTGACCAACCAGTCCGGGATCGCCCGGGGCCTCTATTCGCTCGACGACTACCATGCGGTCGCTGCACGGCTCGAGGAGGTCCTGGCCGGGCGCGGGATGATCCCGGACGAGACGCACTTCTGTCCGCATCATCCGGATCAGAGCGGGCCGTGCGATTGCCGGAAGCCCGAGACCGGCATGTACACGCGCGCGGGCGCAAATCTGAGGCTCGACTACGCCTCTTCGTACTTCGTCGGTGACAAGATCACCGATGTGCTTCCGGCCCGCTCGCTCGGAGGGCAGGGAATCTTGGTACGTACGGGCTACGGCACGGAGCACGAGGCCGATGTGGGAGAAGACGTATGGGTCGTCGACGATCTCCCCGCGGCGGCCGCGCGGATCTTGAACCCGCCGGCCAGTGGTGTGTAGTATCTTCCCTAGCCGGGTGCCGATCAGCAGGTGCTCGGTGCGACGTAACAATTCAAGGAGGATGTCGACGTCATGGTCACAATGACGAGCACGGCAACTCAAAAAGTTCAGGACTTCATTCAGGAGCACGGGGTCGAGACCGAGGCCGGGCTGCGCGTCGCGGTTCTTCCCGGTGGATGCTCCGGATTCCAATACGGGCTCAATATCGAAGACGGCCCCGAGGCCGATGACGAGATTCTCGAAGTCGGGGGCGTAAAGGTCTTCGTCGATCCGTTCAGCGCCCAATATCTGGAGGGCGTCGAGATCGACTACGTCAGCTCGATGATGGGTCAGGGATTCACGTTCCGGAATCCGAAGGCGTCGGGCGGCTGCGGCTGCGGTAGCTCCTTCACCGTTTGAGGCGCCCCGCGCCCAGCTCCGCCCACGACGGTTCGCCCTCGCCACGAGGTCGGTCCGTCTCGATCGACCGTTCCGCCCCCTCCTCCACGTCCCGTACCCTCTGATCACGTGGAGATTTCGACGTTCACGGGGCCCGGGTTCGGTGAGAACGCCTACCTGGCCGTATGCACCGAGTCCGGAAGCTGCATCGCCGTGGACCCGGGGCGCGGAGCACCCGAATTGGTGCGTGCGATCCAATCGGAGGGCCTCGTTCTCGAAGGGATCGTCCTGACCCACGCCCATCTCGATCATATCGAGGGCGTGTCGACGGTTCGGGCCACATTTCCCGAGACTCCGATCTGGCTCCACCCCGCCGATCTCGGCCTTTATCGAGGCGTCCAACGGCAGGCCGCGATGTTCGGCATGGCGGCCGAGCCCCAGCCGGAGCCGACCCACGAGATCGTGCCGGGTGAGCCGATCGTCGTGGGCTCGTGCACGTTCGAGGTACGCTTCACGCCCGGTCACGCCCCGGGCCACGTTATTCTGGTGGCGCACGACCACGGGCTGGCGCTCGTCGGCGACGTCGTGTTCCAGGGCTCGATCGGACGCAGCGACCTTCCCGGCGGCGACATGCAGACGCTCATGGCGTCGATTCGCAGCCAGGTGCTCACCCTGCCCGACGACACGACGCTTTACCCCGGTCACGGACCACCGACCACCGTCGGTCACGAACGGGTGACGAACCCGTTCCTGGTCCCGCACTACGGGGGAGAATTGGCGTGATGGTGCCGGGTCTCCTGAGCGATGCCGCGTGAGCCCGACGGGCGAGCCCTTCAACGTCGCGGTCTTCGCGTCGGGAGGCGGGACCAACTTCCAATCGCTGCTCGATCACCAGAACGAGCAAGGGCTTTGGAGGGTGGCGCTCCTGGTCATGAATCGGGAAGCCGGGGCGGCCGACCGCGCGCGCGCCGCCGACGTGCCGGTTCGCGTGATCGCCACTCGAGACCGGGCCGAAGAAGACGTGGCGCGCGAGACCCTGACCGCCCTCGAAGAGCACCGAATCGACATCGTGTTGCTCGCCGGGTACCTGCGCCGGATTCCGAGTGAGGTCGTTTCCCGATACCGGGGGCGGATGCTCAACATCCACCCCGCGCTCCTGCCGGATTTCGGCGGCTCGGGGATGTACGGACGGAAGGTACATGAGACGGTGGTCGCGGCGGGCGTCGACTCCTCCGGGGCCACCGTGCATTTCGTAGACGAGGAGTACGACGACGGCGCGATTCTCGGGCAGTGGTACGTGGATGTGCGTCCCGATGACACCGCCGACACGCTCGCAGAACGTGTGCTCCGTGCCGAGCATCGGCTCTACCCGAGCGCCGTCGATCACCTGTGCAGGGCCTTGGCCGAAGGGCACACGCCCGAGCGAATGAAGGACGTTCGGCTCGACTATCCGCCCAAGGGCTCACAAAATCGAATCACGAACGAAGACGAGGACGAGGTATGAAGCGCGCGCTACTCAGCGTGTCGGACAAATCCGGAATCGAGGACTTCGGCCGGTCGCTCGTGGAGCGCGGGTGGCAGCTGCTTTCGACGGGTGGAACGGCGCGCGCCCTCCGGGACGCCGGACTCCCGGTGACGAGCGTCTCGGACGTCACTGGCCATCCCGAGATGATGGAGGGACGCGTCAAGACGCTGCATCCCGCGATTCATGCCGGGCTTCTCGCCCGTCGTGATCGAGGCGACGACATGGCGGCGTTGGAGGAACATGGGTATGGGGCGATCGATCTCGTCGCCGTGAACCTCTATCCCTTCCGGGAGACCGTGGCGAAGTCGGGTGTGACGCTGTCCCAGGCCATGGAGAAGGTCGACATCGGCGGGCCCACCATGATCCGTGCAGCGGCGAAGAGCCACCGCGACGTCTGGGTGGTCGTGGATCCGAACGACTACGACGCGGTCATCGATGCCATGGACGAGGCTGAGGCCGACCCCGTGCTACGCCGCACGCTCGCGGCGAAGGTCTTCCGTCACATCAGCGCGTACGATGCGGCGGTGGCCGATTTTCTCGAGGCTGGAACATCGACCTCCGGCGACGGCGTCCTCGGGGAGCGGCTCGACGTGTCCATGCGTCGTGTTCAGGTGCTGCGCTACGGGGAGAATCCCGACCAGGAGGCCGCCTTCTACGGGCCCGAGCAGCCCGTCGGGATCTCCGCACTCGGCAAGCACCACGGGAAGGAGCTCTCCTACAACAACATCCTCGATCTCGACGGTGCGCTCCTGAGCCTCGCGCCCTTCGCCCGCTCGCCTCGACCGGCCGTCGCGATCATCAAGCACACGACGCCGTGCGGCCTCGGAATCGGCGGGACGCTCACTCAGGCGTATCAGCGGGCGTTGGCCACCGATCCGGTGAGCGCGTTCGGGTCGGTCATCGCGGTCAACCGACCGGTCGATGCCGAGGCGGCCGAGCATATGTCGAAGCTGTTCATCGAATGTCTCGTCGCGCCCGGCTACGAAGACGCGGCCATGAAGAAGCTCTCCGAGAAGAAGAACATCAGGATCCTGTCCTTTCCCGAAGGAGACGCTGAGAGCTTTCTGGCCGCACACGGGACCGTGCCGTCGCCGCGGGCCATCCGCTCGGTGTACGGCGGTCTCCTCGCGCAGACCCCGCCGGTGCCGCCGTACTACGGCGAGGTCGACGAGAGTTGGCGGGTCGTTACCGATCGCGAACCGTCCGAGGCCGAATGGGACGACCTGCGCTTCGCATGGGCCGCGATCTTCGGCGTGAAGTCCAATGCCATTCTGCTCGCGAAGCGGGGCGGGGTGGTCGGCATCGGTGCAGGACAGATGAGTCGGGTCGATTCCTCGATCATCGCCGTCCGGAAGGCCGGGGATGCCGGCCTCGATCTCACCGGGGCGGTTCTCGCCTCCGATGCCTTCTTTCCGTTCCGAGACGGCGTGGACGCGGCGGCAGACGCCGGAGTCAAAGCGGTGGTGCAGCCCGGCGGGTCGATGCGGGATCCGGAAGTCATCGAAGCCGCGGACGAGCACGGGATCGCCATGGTGTTCACGGGTCGAAGGCTGTTCAGGCATTGAGCTCGGTCGAGATCGTCCACGGATGGCAAGCGTGAGCCGGCACGCACATTGGGAGTCGGTCTATCGGACCAAGCGACCGGACGAGGTCAGCTGGTATCAATCCGAGCCCGGGATCTCTCTCGACCTGATCCGAGCCACGGGCGAGGGTCCCTCCGCTCGAGTCTTGGATGTCGGTGGAGGCGCCTCGGTGCTCGTCGACCGATTGCTGGAGGCTGGATTCGAGCACATCGGCGTGATGGACATCGCGCCCGCCGCGCTGAGCGCTTCGAGGGACCGGCTCGGCCCTCGATCCGACGCAGTCGAATGGGTCGAGGCGGACGTCTTGGAGTATCGGGCGAACGAACCGTGGGACATCTGGCACGACCGTGCGGTCTTTCATTTCCTCGTCGATCCAGAGGACCGCGCTCGATACAGGGCGTCGCTCTACGAGGCGGTCGCGCCCGGCGGGCACGTGATCGTGGCGACCTTCGGCCCGGAAGGCCCGACGCGGTGCAGTGGACTGGACACGCTGCGATGCAGCGCGGACGAGATCGCCGCCGCACTGGGCGACGGAGTGACGTTGGTGGAGAGTCGAACGGAAGTTCACAGAACCCCTTCCGGTGCCGACCAACAATTCGTGTATGCGCGACTCCTGCGAGTCGACCCGACGGGCTAGTAGGCGACGAGGGCGTTCGGCGACGCGATGACGACGAACGAGAAGGCCGAGGCGCTCATGCAGTCGGCGTGGGCCAGGCGGCGCGCGTCCTTGGACGCCCCACCGGACGAAGCGCGAGCGGCGTTGACACGTGCCCGGGAGGAGCTGTCCGAGGCGGTGCGAATCCTCGGTGAGGGCGGTGGCCCGGTTTCGTATGCTCACGCCGTGCACCTGCTGGCCAACGTGGAATTGGACTCCGGTGACGAGGCGCAGGCCCTCTCTTTGTGGGAGGAAGCGGTGCAGGTACTGCGGGCAGCCGACGATGCGCTCCAGCTGGCCCACAAGGTCCGGCACCTGGGAGATCTTCACCGACACTGCGGCCGGCTCGAGGAAGCGGACGGACATTACTCCGAGGCTTTGTCCCTCTACCGGCGTCACGATCGCCCGGGCAGTCTGGATTTCGCCAACGCGGTATCGCGAGTCGCGGCCCTGAAAGACCAGCTGGGAGAACGGGAGCTGGCCTTCCAGCTATGGTGCGAGGCACGCGATCTATACGCCGCCGTAGGCATCGCGCCGGGCGTCGAGGAGGCGGAAGCCCACATGCGCCGCCTGAAGGGCCAGAGCGATCCGGGCTTCCAGGGACAGTCCGGGAATGTCTCCGGACGGCAAGGTCTTTCGTAGGGGTGCCCGCGGACCTCGCGTTCAAACGAGCGCCCGTGATTTCGTAAGGTTTTGTGTGCGTGACGGTTGGCGGTTCCAGCGGAATCCCCTCACGCACGGCACGGTTCTTGAGTTTGAGACTTCCCGTTTCGCACTCTCAGATACTTGCTCTTCGGGAAACCCACGATGAAGCGTTCATTCATTCGACTCGGGATCGGCATTGCTTTCATGGGAGGCACGCTTACGGCGTGCGACGACTCCGCCGGTGTCGGCACCGAGACGAATCTCAGCATTCTCCTGACCGACGCGCCTTCGGACTTCATCGGTCAGGCGATGGTTGATATCGGCGCGATCGAGCTCCTCGGGGGCGCCGGCGGCCCGATCGTCCTCACTGACGACGGCACCAACGGCTTCGTCAACCTCCTCGACCTTAGGGACGCTGCGACTTTGGCGCTCGCGAGCACCCAAATCGAGGCGGGTGCCTATACGCAGCTCCGCCTCGCGGTGGAGGAGGCCAGGGTGACGCTCGCTGGGAATCTGGAGTTCGTAGACGGTGGAAACTCGATGGCGCTCACTGTCCCGAGTGGTGCCCAGACGGGCATCAAGCTCAACCTCGCGGCAGGAGATGCAGAGGGCACCGAAGGCAGCGTGGAGATCGTGCCGGGCGAGATGGTGCTCGTGGTCGACTTCGACGTGAACCAGAGCTTCGTGATTCAGGGGAACCCGGAAACGCCCGCCGGCATTTCTGGCGTTTCGTTCCAGCCCACCCTGCGCGTGGTCGTACACGACGTCGCGGGCAGCATGTCCGGCAGCGTCACCACTCAGGTGCCCGGATTTTCGGTCCAGGGGCGGGTGGTCACAGCCACACCGGTGGGGGGCACGACTCTGGAGCCGTTCCAGACGATGTCGGCCACGGGTGTGACGGGCGAAACCGGGGACTACACGGTCCTCTTCCTCGTGCCGGGCGACTACGAGGTGTCGGTGGACACCGGTGAGGGTTACACCAGCACGAGCGTCACGGTGAGCGTCGCCGCAGGCGCAAGCGTGACCGGGGTCGATTTCAACGTGATCGAGGGCTGACGATCGGGAGCGGACGGACAAGCGCAATGGCCCGGGTTCGTCGGATCACCCGGTCCGCCGAACCCTGGTCGCCTCACCCTTGTTCTCGGTCTCGCATGCGCCGCGACGCAATATGGACGACATGAATCAGCAGCTCGTGGGAGCGGTTCGGGCACTCTGTGGCGCGACCGTGCTCCTGTCTTTGATGTCTTGCGGAGGTAGTGACGTGCCCACCGGGCCGGTCGATGACGCGGTGGTGACCACGGTTTCCGTGACTCCCGACGCGGTCGCCCTCTCGGCCATCGGGGATACGGTCCGACTTCAGGTCGAGGTGTTGGACCAATTCGGAACCCCGATTGATACAGTCGTGGACTGGATCTCGTCTGACGGTGCGGTGATATCCGTGAGCAGTGAGGGACTCGTCACGGCCCTCGCCAACGGCACGGCAATGATCGAGGTGGTGGCCGGAGACGTGATGGAGAGTGTCCTCATCACGGTCAGCCAGGTCGCTGCTTCGATCGTCGTCATCCCCGACCCGATTGTCTTGAATGGTTCGGGTGACACCCTCCAAATGGTAGCGACCGTTCTCGACGCGGGTGGCTCCACCATTTCCGGCGCCGCCGTGACGTGGTCCTCCGACGACCCCGGAGTTGCCACCGTGGATGACGGGCTACTGACCGCGGTGACCACCGGAGAAACCAGCGTCATGGCATCGTCCGAGGGCCTTTCCACGACCGTGGCGGTCACGGTAACGCCGCTGCCGGCCTCGATCGAGGTTGCTCCTGATTTCGTTGACTTCGCCAGCTTGGGAGATGCGACCGCTGTCGTTGCGACGGTACGGGACGGCGGAGGGGTCGTCATCGAAGGCGCCGGCGTGCAGTGGCTCTCCTCAGACTCCAATGTCGTCACGGTGACGGACGGGATCTTCGTCGCGATCGGAAACGGGACCGCGACAGTAGTGGCTACCGCCGGCCCCGTCGCGGCCTCAGTGGTCGTCGTGGTCGAACAGGTCCCCGCCGCGATGCAGATCGAACCCAACCCCGTCACGCTCAACGGTCCCGGCGACACCCTGACCGCCAGCGGGTCGGTTCTCGATGCCGGAGGCTCGGTCATCGTGGGCGAGCTCGTGACGTGGATATCGTCGGCTGAAGGGATCGCAACGGTCAGTCCGTCCGGCCTGGTGACGGGTGTAGCCCCGGGCGAGGCGGTTCTGACCGCCCAGTCTGGACCCCTGATGAGCGAGGTCACAGTCACGGTCACTCAGACACCGGCCTCCATCGAACTGAGTGTGGATTCCGTCTCGTTTTCGGCGATTGGTGACACATCGACGGTGGTGGCGACGGTGCGGGACTCGGGCGGAAATCCGATCGTGGATGCCACCGTGACCTGGGTGTCCAGTGATCCAACCGTGGCCGACGTCACGGGGGGCTTGATTACCGCAACGGGCTTCGGCACGGCGACGGTCACCGCGTCATCAGGCGCCCAGACGACCATGCTCGTCGTCGTCGTGACCGAGCCTGCAGAGGCCCCTTCCTTCTCAGCGGTGGTGAACGAGATCTTCGTCCGTCGAGGTTGTGCGGCGAACAGCTGCCACGGGCGAGGCGCCGGGGACCTGACCCTCTCGACCAATTCCGCGACCAGCTACGCTGAGCTGGTCGATGTACAGGCGACTGCCGAGCCCACGCTCATACGGGTGCTTCCCGGTGACGCAGACAACAGCTACCTCGTCATCAAGCTCGAAGGCAGGCAGTCGTCGGGTGGACGAATGCCGATTGGTGGTGCGCCGCTCGGTGCGGCGGACCTGGCGAACATCAAGAACTGGATCAATGCCGGTGCCCCGAACAACTGACCTCCGCCGCTGTCGCGCGATCGTGGCCGGACGTGGTCCGATCGTCGGATTGATCGTGGCCATGGCAGCGCTTCCGTCGGCCGCATCGACTCAGGCGCCCGAGGTGTTCGAGTCGACGCAGTCGGCCAATCTCCCCACCGCTGCCATGATCCGGGGCGGGCTGTGGATGTTCGAGATCTCGCACCGCTTCCTCCCTCCGATTTCGGACGGAGTGGACGCGTTCTGGGGACTGGACGGACCGGTGAACAACCGACTCGGACTGGCCTACGCGCCATCCGACCGAGTGATGATCGGCGTGCTTCGCTCGAACTTCGACGGAAACGTCGAGTTCAACCTCAAGGGCCAGCTACTGTCTGGAAGCGTTGGTGAATGGCGTTACCAGATCGGGGCCATGGGCGGTATCGGGTTCAACTTCAATGCCTTGGAAACCGCGGACGTCGAGAACAACGAGTCTCAGTTTTACGGACAGGCGATCGCGAACGTCCGCTGGCGAGATGTCGCGCTCGGCGTCGTGCCGACCGGCTTCAGAAATCCTCGGATCGAGGACTCCGACCCGGTGAATACCTTCGCAGTCGGCCTTCATGGGCAGTACTACGCGATGCGAAGCCTGAGCGTCTTGGCCGAGTGGAACATGAGCGTGGAAAGCGTCGATTACCCATACGATGCGGTCAGCGCGGGTCTCGAGATCCGAACTCGCGGCCATGCCTTCAAGTTGGTCCTGAGCAATCAGGTCCGCATGAACCCGACCCAATTCTTGGTCGGCACGCCGTCCGACTACGGTGCGGATCAACTCCGCATCGGGTTCAACATCACGAGGGTATTGAGCTTCTGATCGGCCGGCCACGCGCCCGTGGCCCTCGCCCGAACAGGAACGCCGCTGCAGCTACTCCGGAAACGGCTCGGTCATAGGCACATTGAAATGACCATGAAGTACGCCATGTTTCACCCTGGCCACGGCGACTCGGCCGCGTTCCGCGGATCGAGGACGTGAAGCGGCTGAATCTGTTGTCAAAACAGGTGGGAGGGGTGGCAGAGCGGTTCAATGCACCGGTCTTGAAAACCGGCGGGCGAAAGCCCTCGTGGGTTCGAATCCCACCCCCTCCGTAATGTAAGTGGCACAACCACTTACGGAAATTGGCTCGAGAGGTGATTTCTCGCCTCTCGGGCCTTTTGCCAACGGATTTGCCAACGGACGTGGTCTGGGCGT
>JAOTVL010000047.1 GCA_029863525.1 Gemmatimonadota bacterium | reverse complement strand
GGCCGTCACGACGATCGGTGCGCCCGCCGACCCGGAGCACGTCCTCAAGCATGTCGAGGCTTCGTCCGAGGAGATCGAGACGGCGGGGGAAGCCACCGTCCACATCGGTGGGCGGCCCTTCAAGGTGAAGAAGCAGTTCCTGGACGACCTGCAGGGTCAACGCGTCGACCGCATCATTCCCGAGATCGACGCCGCACTCCTGTTCATGCACTCCCCCGTCGATCAGGTGGTCGGCATCGACAACGCGGCCCGCCTCTATTCCCTGGCCAGGCACCCGAAGAGCTTCGTTTCGCTGGACCGCGCCGATCACCTGCTCACCGACTCCTCGGACTCCCAGTACGTCGCTTCCGTGTTGGCCGCCTGGGCGAGCCGCTACGTGGAGCTTTCGGACGGCGTTGACGACCTCGAGGAGTTGAAGGACGAGGGGCGCGCCGTCAGCCGGACGCGTTCGGGGACCTTTCTGACCGACATCGCGATCGGACGCCACACGCTGGTTGCCGACGAGCCGGTTTCTGTGGGAGGACAGGGCGCGGGCCCAACGCCGTATGACTACCTCCTTGCCGGCTTGGGGGCCTGCACGTCGATGACCCTCCAGATGTACGCGGGGCGTAAGGAATGGCCCCTGGAAGAGGTACGCGTGAGACTCCGACATCGGCGTCTCCACAAGAAGGATTGCACGGAGTGCGACGAGGATGATGGACGGCTGGATGTGGTCGACCGGGAGGTCGAGCTGTTGGGCCCGCTGGACGATGCTCAGCGCGGGCGTTTGATGGAGATCGCCGATCGATGCCCGGTGCACCGAACGCTCGACGCGGGGGTCAGGGTGAAGACGACTGAGCGTGGAGTGCCCAGATGATCCGGGAGATCTCCGCTGTCAGCGACTCCCCTTGATCCTCTTCCGGGTGTCCTCTGACCATCACCACGAGCACGTACCCCGGTAGGCCTTCGGGAAAGACGATCGCAGCGTCATGATTGATGCCTGTGATCCAACCCGTCTTGTTGGCGACCCGCACGCCCCCGGGGATCCCGGCGGGAATACCGTCCGTGAAGTGCTGCCGCGAGAGGATCTCGAGCATCTGCGCGCGGCTGTCGTCGGTGAAGAGATCCGATTCCACGATGCCGGCCATGACCGCCCCGAGGCCACGGGCGGTGGTCGAGTTGGAGAGCCCGGCCTCGAATGCCTTCAGGTCCTCGACGCCCCGCAGCACCGTCATGGAATCGGCTCCGATCTGTGAGAGCATCGACGCGATTCGATCCGGCTCCGCGACCTCAATGAGGATGTTCGTCGCGAGATTGCTCGACCACGTGATCATCCGGTCGACCATGCTTCGGATTGTCGCCTCCTGACCGACCTGACCGTAGAACGTGGTGTCTGAGTCCGAGTCCGGCGGCAGATCGAAGAGTGATCCGTCGACGATGGAGCGGAAGGTGCGGGTCACGCTCATGGTCTCGTCGAGGCTGCGTATGCCCTCTTGGTCATCCAGGAACAGCCGCATCATCACGGGCACCTTCATCGTGCTCGCCGCGTGCATGCGCACGTCGGCGTCGACCGTGATCGAGTCTCCGCCCGGGGCCAGACTCCGATAGTAGATGCCGACCTCGGCACCACTCGCGGCAACGACGGAGTCGAGACGCAACATGGTCTCCGCGGGGCGGATTTCCCGTCGCGGAGCTGGCTCCTCATTCGTGCCGCACGCGACCGCGTACATCAGCGCCACCGGAATCGTCGCGGCTCTCACGCAGCGCCACGGTCTGGCTGAAGCCATTCGGGCCTACTCCTCGATCACGACGGACGCTCGCGAGTGGTGGATCGGAGCGCGCCTGGCAGGACTCGAACCTGCGACCGCCGGCTTAGAAGGCCGATGCTCTATCCAGCTGAGCTACAGGCGCGGTGTGCGGCTCCCCGAGCCGCGCCCGGAAAGCTACCGACGGGCCAACCACCACTCAACGCTGACGGCAAGACCCGACGGGATCGGATCGAGACGCCACCCCCCGTGGCCGCACGCGCTTCAGTCGGCGGCGAGGTCGAGCCCCCCGCGCGACTCCATGAAGAGGTGCTGCGAGTCGAGGCCATCACCCTGAGCCCGCTCGAAGACTCCGTCGGGACGGAGCGTCCATGCGCGCGGATCGTCGAGCTGCGCGTCGAGCACGACTCTGAGAAGCCTCCGCGCCGCGGGATCGTCGACCGGCGTCACGACCTCCACACGGCGGCGCAGGTTGCGCGCACGCCAGTCGGCCGAACCGATGTAGTATTCGCTTTGGCCCGCATTCTCGAAGTAATAAACCCGTGAATGCTCGAGGAAACGCCCGAGGATGCTCTTCACGACGATGTGCTCGGAGAGACCCGGCACACCGGGCCGAAGCGTGCAGATGGAGCGCACGACCAGATCGACCCGCACCCCGGCACGTGACGCCTCGTACAGCGCCCGCACCACCTTGCGGTCGGCGAGTCCGTTGAGCTTGGCCTGGATCCGCGCCGGCCGGCCCGCCGCGGCGTGCTCGATCTCCCGGCGCACCATTCGCTCCACACCCTGGACCAGCGAGTGGGGTGCCACCAGCAGCCTGCGGAACTGCTTCTCAGGCGGCCCGGCGCCACCGGTCAACTCGTTGAAGAAGTCGTTGAGGTCGGCACCGAGATCCGGGTCGGCGGACATGAGGCCGAAATCGGTGTAGAACCGCGCAGTCGCCGCATTGTAGTTGCCGGTCCCGATGTGGACGTACCGCCGAATCCCCGACTCTTCCCTTCGGATCACCAACGCGGTCTTCGCGTGGGTCTTGTAGCCGACCACGCCGTAGACCACACGCGCCCCGGCCTCCTTGAGCCTGTGCGTCCATTGGATGTTGCTCTCCTCGTCGAACCGAGCCTTCAGCTCGACGAAGACGGAGACCTCCTTGCCCCTTGCCAGCGCGGCCATCAGCGCGTCCATGACGGGCGATCGCCGGCCGGTCCGGTACAGGGTGAGCTTGATGGCGACGACGTCGGGGTCGGCCGCGGCCTCGTTCAAGAAGCGCCCGACCGTTCCCTCGAAGTCGTGGAACGGTTGGTGACAAAGCACGTCGCCATCGGCGAGGATGTCGAAGATCGAGCGGTCGGGGTCGAGCAGCTGGTGCGCCGAGTAGGGCGGAAACAGCTCGCCGGCCAAGTCGAGGTCGCACAGGCCCGCGACCCCCGTGAGATCGACGAGGCCCGGGAGCTCGTAGACGTCCCCGCTCCCGAGCATGCCGCTGTCGGCCGGCTGCTCATCCCGAATGGAGCTGAGGATGAAGGCCTGAACCTCGCGCGGCATGGAGGATTGAACCTCGAGGCGAATGATCGGCTTGTACGGACGCGCTTCCACCTCGTCCTGGATGTCCCGGAGGAGTGAGCCCGAGGAGTCTTCGTCGATGTCCACGTCCCCCACCCTACTGGCCCGGAACGTGTAGACACTTCGCACGTCGGCCGACGAGAACAACCGGCCGACGTTCGCCCCTACGAGGCGCTCGACCGGAATGACGTGGGGAGACCCAGGAACCGGAATGAAGCGAGGTACATCCTCGGGAATCGGCACGTAGCCGAGCTCGGGTCGGCCCTCCTCTCCTCGCCGTAAGGACACCGCGAGCGCCAAGCCGAGGCTGATGAGCCGCGGAAACGACCGGCCCGGCCCCGACGACATGGAGAGAGGGGTCAGGAGCGGGAAGATCTCGTTCACGTAGCGCTCGGTCAGCGCCTCACGCTGATCCGCGTCCAGGTCGTCCCATCCCACGATCCGAGTGCCTCGCGCCTCGAGGGCCGGCACGAGCATCTGGTTGAAGCAGGCGTACTGTCGCGCGAGGAGGGCGCGCACCCGCACGGACACGAGGTCCAGAAGCTGACCGGGCGCCAGGTCCTCCTGCTCGTCTGCGGCTCCTGACGACACCTCGTCCTTGAGCCGGCCGACCCTGACCACGAAGAACTCGTCGAGGTTGCTCGAGAAGATGGACAGGAAGCGGAAGCGCTCGAGAAGCGGAAGTGCCGGGTCCTCGGCGAGCTCGAGGACCCTCTGATTGAAGTCGAGGATGCTCAGCTCGAGATCGAGATAATCATCATGACCCTTCCCCGGTTTCAGATCCGGGTCGCGCGCTTCGAGCGGTAGCTCGATGGGCCCCCGCCGTCGGTGGGGCACCTCAGCGAGAAGCCGGCGGCCCATCTCCGATTCAACGAGCATGAGCATGGTCGCCACGAGACCCGGATCCCGCAGGCGGGGCCCACCCAGGCGCTCCATGAGCTCCGTGAGCGGCACCCAGGCGAAGCCCGTCGGCTCCTGTTGCGCGTCGAGGTCGTGCAGCCAGATCTCGAGATCGGAGCCCCCCCGGCGGGGGGCGGCGAATCCAACCAGATCGAGGTCAGCCGACTGACCGGCGCGCCCACCGATGATGTCGTTCAGGTACTCTCGAGCGATCTCCTCGCCCGAACCTCGAGAGCTCGGAAGCGCGAAGCCGTCCGGGCCCTCGACCAACGCGACCTCCCAGTCCCGGACGAGCATGATCGACACCCGGACGTCGAGCGGAGGAGTCGACGCTGCGTCGGACTTCTTTCCTGCGAACGTCGATCGAATCCGGCGGAACGTGTCCAGTCCGTCGCTCGTGAAGCCGTGCTCCGTTCTCAGACGGTCGCCGAGCTCCTCGAGCGTCGTCTTGCTGGAAGTCAATTCGACGATCGTCAGCTCTTGGAACTCGCGGGCCGCGCCCGGCCCGTGTGCGATGACCTCATCGAACGTGATACGGTGCGTCGCGCGGCCGAATCGGCGCGCCTTCAGCTGCCGCATCTCCCGGTCGACGTCCACCGCCGCCTGGGGTCGAAGCGCGTCGGGATCGACCACCTCGCGCACGCGCGCCGCGATCTCGGAGCCACCGCGCAGCGTCTCGTAGAGGCCAGCGACCATGGGCGACTCGAGGACTTTCTGCTCGACGATCCCCTGGAGGTTGACGCCGCCGGAGAGAGTCAACTGGAGCGCTCGGTGTCCTCGCGCCTCGGACCGGATCCGAAGACTCATCTCCCGGTCGTGGAGCGCTCCGTCGGCGGTGTCGAAGTACGTGTCGCGGAGGAGCTGGTAGCTCGGCTTGGTCGACCACATGCCGAGGGGCCGGCTCTTCTCCGTCAGCGCCAGGAAGCGCGCCGCGTCGGGCACAGCCGCGTTGAGACGGCGAATCACGAGCCGCCTCCGCTCAAGGCGTACACGGAGAGGCGAGCGTCCTGACCGTTCTTCTCGTCCGCGATGTAAAGCGCTCCGTCGGGGCCGATCTCGATTCCCTCCGGCTGTGGGTGTCGTCCGCGCCTGAGTTGCGCTCCGTTCAGGACCGACCCCGACGCGTCGATCTCGAGGAGGGCCTCGGTCACGGCCGATGCCAAGAGGATCGATCCGCTCGGGTCCACGACCAACGCGCTCGGCTGGAAGTCGGGGTCGAGCCCTACCCTCGCCACATCGGCACGGGCGATCCGGATCGGATCGATCCTCGGCGCCGAGGGATCGAGTGGAATCCTCGGCAGCAGGATCGCATCGCGGTCGGACTGCGCCCTCTTGCACGCGAAGACGAGGGCATCGCGTGCAGCGTCGTGGTCGAGTCCCTCGATCTCGCAGCCGCGGCCGAGCCCCGTGTCGGTGCGACGAAACGCGACGTCCTCCTCGTCCGACCCCTCGCGGAATTCGTACAGGATCCCGGTGCTCGTCACCAAGAAGAAGCGCTCGTCCACGATCGCGATTCCCTCGAAGTCGTCTCTGATCAGCTCCGCGCCGAGGTCGAAACGCGCGCCCACTTGACCGGTGTGCACGTCGATCGTGTGGATGCGCGCGCGCTCGTCGTCGTGCGCGAAGAGCCGGCCGTCGGGCGCGAAGGCGAGCCCCGAAATTTCATCGAGGCGCCCGGGCAGATCGAAGCGATGCGTACGATCCTCGAAATCGTATCGGGCGAGTAGCGAAGAGACGTGCTCGTCGTCTCTTCCGACCCCCGAGGCCAACGTGTCGGGGGACATCGGCTCCATTTCGGGGTCGGAGCCACCCCTGCTCCGCTCGGAGTCATTCGCCGCCGGGACACAGGCGAGCAGCGCCACGACCACCAGATCGGAAGGCCTCACGGTCTTGGCTTCAAGCCCTTCATCGAACGCAGCTCGGCCGCGGTGATCACGCCGCCGTGACCCTCGCGAAGACGATCCATGAGTGCGCCCTCGACCGCCTGGTCGTCCAGACGTGCGACATAGACCAGCATCTGCCCGCGTGTCGTCGGTTCGATCTCCACGAGCTTGAATCGAACGGAGAGCTCCGTCAGGAGCGGATCCACGTAGGCTTGGGCCGGTTCGGCGGCGGTGGCGTGCACGATCACCAGGGTGTTGGCCCGCTTCTGCTTCTTCTTCTTGCGCTCTTCGCCGATGTGCCGCTCGAACCGTACCGCGCGCTCGGCCATCTCCTTGAGATCCTCCACGGCGACGGCCTCCAGCACCGCAGGGTCGCCCACCTGAAGGGCCGCGATGGACGACTGCGGTCCGGCGAGCACGTCCCCCAGGCCCAGCGCGCCCGCCCGCGTGTGCTGATCGGCGTATACGTTGCCGAAATTCGTGTACCACAGCGTGAGGATCACGAGGTTGAAGATGACCGAAAGCGTGAGCGCGATCCCGAGCGCTTGTACACCTGCAGCCAAGCCGACACCGATCGCGAGGAAGACGTAGACCGCGTCTTTCGTGTCGTCGAGCGTCGTCCGGAACCGGACGGCGGCCACGACCCCGGCCAAGGAAAACGCCAGGGCCAGATTGTCCTGCACGACCATGATGATCCCGGTGACCGCGACCGGCAGGATGAGCAACGTGTGCACGACGGATTCGTTGTAGCCCCGCTGCCGATGCGTGGTCATGTAGACCCACGTGACCGGGATCATGATCGCGAGCGCGCCCAACATGGACAGGGCGGCGACGAGTGCGCCGGTCCAGGTGCCCGCCGCGAAGGCCGATCCCACCGCGGGCGGAGCGTCCGGGCCGAAGATCTCGTCCGCCCCGGCGCCAGTAGAGAGCGCGTCGAGCCGGGCACCCGAGACGATGTCGCTGGCCCACGGCATGTACTCGACCAGGGCAATGAGAATGACCGCGAACAGACCGTAGTACGCCACGACACGGCCGAGGCCGTGGCCGCGTAGGCCTTTCGAATGGGAAGAAGCCATGGTGTCGACGAAGGGGGTGGGGCCGGCTCGGCCCTCGGCGCCCCATCATGGCCATCGAGGCGGTCCTAGAGCAAGCACGGCTGGACAAAGCCGCCGGACCACGGGTACTCTGTTCCTCTTACCGTCGCTTCGAGGAAGACCATGTACCGATCCAGCTCCCCACTCGTCCTCCTTGCTTTGCTTGCCCTCGTCGTTCCGGCTTCCGGACAGGAGGTGGTGCTTCCTACGCCCGAGGAATACACGGAGCGTGCAGAGGCCGCCGAGAAGGCGCCCCTGTTCCAGTCGCACGACGTTCTGCGGATGACGCTGCGCACGGACATCGAGTGGCTGCGCGACGAGCGCAACGATTCGGTCGAGGTCGAGGGCACGCTGACCTTCATCGACGGCGACGGAACGGAGGTGGTCAAGCCGGTCGATACCCGCACGCGGGGCAACTTCAGACGCAACAAGCGCAACTGCAATTTCCCGCCCTTGCGGCTGGACTTCCCCACGCGACAGATGGAGGGCACCGCCTTCGAGGGTCAGGACAAGCTGAAGCTGGTCACTCCGTGCAACGACGGTAGAGACGACTATCAGAACTACGTCTTCGACGAGTACCTGGCCTACCGCATTCTGAATATCCTCACGCCCTACAGCTTTCGCGTCCGACTCGTCGAAGTCACCTACGAGGACATCGAGGACGACTACGACACGCGCACGAAGTACGGCTTCCTCATCGAGGACGAGGAGAAGATGGCCGAGCGGAGCCGCGCGACGTTCGAGGAGGTGACCCAGTTCCACCCCATGCGCGCCCAGGCCGACTACGCGGTGCTCGTGGCCCTGTTCAACTACATGATCGCGAACACGGACTGGTCGCCGGTCTACTTCCACAACGTGAAGCTGATCCGAACGGAGGACGCACGTTACCTGACCGTACCGTACGACTTCGATTTCTCCGGGCTGGTCAACGCACGGTACGCGACGGTCGATCCGTCCCTCCAGAACAGGATCCGGCGAGTCAACCAGCGGCTGTACCGAGGGTTCTGCCGACCCGAGCTCCAGCGGGCCACGGCGGCGCCCCCCCTCTTGGAGGCGCGGGCCGAGATCGAGGCGATGATCAACGGTTTCGCGGCGCTGGGCTACGAGCGCTTCGACGCTGATGACGCGAAGGACATGCTCGAGTTCTTCGAGGACTTTTGGGAGGTGCTCGAGAACGACAACGACTTCAAGCGTCGGATCATCGACGATTGTCGCGATCTCCAGACGGGCCGCACTCCTTGAACCGAGCCGTTCAGCTCAAGGCCCAGCGGCGCGTCGAGCAGGGCCTGGCAGAAATGGTGGGGCTCGTCAGGGGGGTCATCGCCGACGGGGACGTCTCGGCCGAAGAGGCGCATCGTCTCTCCGAATGGGCGCGGGCGAATCCGGAGATCGCGACCCGATATCCGGCGAATCTCCTGGCTCGTCGACTCGAGCGGATCTTCATGGACGGCCGAGCCGATCGACGAGAGCGTGAGCGCCTGGCGGCCGTGTTGAATCAGCTGGCAGAAAACCCGACCGGGTTCGGCGGCGGATACCCGCTGGCCACGGACCTACCCGTCACCACGCCGGTTCCCGAAGTGGTGTTCGAGGGCCAGACCTTCGTCTTCGGCGGCGCGATGGCGTACGGTCCGATCCACGCCTGCGAGCGTGAGGTCCGAGAGCGCGGCGGCGTCTGCGAGCGCAGCGTCAATCGGCGCACCGACTTCGTGGTGGTCGGTTCGATGGCGGCCGCCGACTGGTCGCAATCCGAATTCGGCGCCCTCGTCGACGAAGTGGTCCAGTACCGCCAACGTGGCGTTCCGATCGCGGTGATCACCGAGGAGCACTGGTCCAACGCCCTCGCCTGAGGCGTCCCGCCGGTCTACTTCCCGATCTGGATCCCGGCGAGCTTGGTCAGGGCGCCCAGCGTCGTCTGCCCCGCGTTGAAGCCGAGCATGAAGTCGCGGTCGGAGAAGGTCTCGAACAGATCGGTCGTCTGGTGCCAGTGCGGGTTGGCGCCGTTCCCCGTCTCGTAGAGCCGGCGATTCTCCCGCAGACTGACCGACGGGGTGAGGTCCATGAACGGCGTCGAGTCGGTGTTGCTCATGGCGTTGCTCAAGACCGCTGGGTAGTCCGAGGCGTGCATGCGGTTGGCGTTGATCAGCGCAAGCCCGAGTTGAGCCGACTCGGCGGCCATGCCCGAGGCGAGCTGGAACTCCACGTCGACGTCGGCATCGAGCGCCTGTTCGAAAGTCACCGGGTTGCCGTGGTCCCACATCATCATGTCGTGCTGGATCATGCCCATCCAGCGGGGCTCGGGATAGCGGCCCGATCCCGGCGGGTCCTCGATCCCCTGCATGTCGGCGCGCTGCTCGACGTAGGCTCGGGCGCCGTTCAGCCCGGTCTCCTCGTTGTTCCAGAGCGCGAATCGGATCGACCGGTCGGACTCGATGTCCGCGGCGGACAACACCCGCGCGATTTCCATCACGAGCGCGGTCCCCGACCCATCGTCGTTGGCGGCCTCTCCCCCTCCCCGGCCGTCCATGTGCGCCCCGATGATGTACATCTCGTCCGGGCTGGTGGTGCCGATCTTCGTCGCGAATACCTCCTCGCGGGGCTCAGGCGTCTCGGATCCACGGGGGGTGTACATGTAATGGACTCTCTCCGTCTCGTATCCCCAACCGCGGAGCTGATCTTCGATCCAGTCGATCGCGGCGGCGTTGCGTGCGGTGCCCTGCTCGCGGTCCCCGAACTGGGTCAAGCCGCGCACCAACTCCTTGTAGGAATCGAAGTCGAGCCGGTCGACGATGTCCTGATGCATCGTGTCGGTCGCGGTCATGGGGACATCGCCGAGGATGCGCCGCAGGTTCCGTCGGAGCTCGGGCGGGTCGCTGATCCGCCGTTCGTCCTGGCTCGCTTGGCCGGAAAGAGGCTGAACGGGGGCGAGCGTAACGAACGCTGCGAGCAGGAGCGTGGCGAGCCGGATGGTCATACGGGTCCCTGGTGCGAATGCCGAGTGAGGATGGAGCGACCAACATCCCGGCCGCGTCGCAGCCACGCAAGCGGCGGGGCACGCGAGTCCTTCCCGGGCGGTCGGGCGGCGGCGAACGATCAGAATCCGATCGAGGCCTCGAGCGTGATGGCGCGGTAGACGTAGTAGGCGTCGACCCCGACCGGACCCAGTTGACTCCAGACGAGCACCCCACCGAACGGAAGGACCGGCGTGCGGCCGGCGAGCTCGAACAGGCGCTCGTCGTACCCGGCGATCAGCCCGACTCGGTATCCGGCGCCGAACCGCGCGGCGGCTCTGCGCAGCTCGAACCAGCTGCGCTCGATCCCCAGAATGTACGTGCGCTCGTCGTACGAGTTGACGAACGTGGCGCCGAACCAGTGACCGTACAGGCCGCCGAAGCCCTTCGTGCCGTCGAGCTCGGGGAACTGTGGCTCGAACGGGTGCATCGCCCAGAGCCCCAGGATCACTCGACTTCGATTCGGGCTGTGGCCCACGACGGCGCGTAGCCAACCGCGGCGCTCGTCGGGGTTCGTGCGGTCGGCTAGCGCGGTCGGAGGTGCGGTGGCGCGCTCGTCCGGGACCTGAGCGACGACCGGATTGGACGAACCCAGCGCGATCCCCAGGACGAGCGCGCCTGCACCGAGACCGAGACGAACCGGACGAGCCATGGGACGCCTCGCCACCCGGCCCCTCGCGCGACCGGTAGGATCGTCAGCCAGCCGGCTCCAGGCGAACGATCGGCGTGCCCGCACCATCTCGACGCTCGATCGCCACGTAGATGTAGCCGTCCGGTCCCTGCCGCACGTCGCGCACACGACCCATACCAACCAGGAGGCGCTCGACATCCACGACCTCGCCGTCTTCGAGCGTCAGCCTCGCCAGATACTCCCCGGACAGACCCCCGGCGAGCACGCTCCCACGCCACTGTGGGAAGCGCGCCCCGTCATAGATCGCCAGTCCGGAAACGCCGATCGACGGCACCCACACGTGATGAGGATTCTGCCACCCTTCGCGCATCGTGCCTTCGTGGATCGTGGAGCCACTCCGGTAGTTGACGCCGTACCCGACCACGGGCCAGCCGTAGTTCCCGCCCGCGACGATGAGGTTCAGCTCGTCCCCGCCTTGAGGACCGTGCTCGGTCGCCCAGAGCCGGCCGGAAGCGTCCATGACCATCCCCTGAGCATTCCGGTGGCCGAAGCTGTAGATCGAAGGCTCGACGCCGGACATGCCGACGAAGGGGTTGTCGCTTGGGATGCTGCCGTCGTCGTTGATCCGGTTGATCGTTCCGTGATGGTTCGAGCGATCCTGCGCCGGATGCGCCTCGAGATTCCCGGTCGAGGGAGCCTGACGATCTCCGACGCTGAAGAACAGGTGCCCCTCACCGTCGAAGACGATGCGCGACCCGTAGTGCCCGTTGCCGCGCGAGTCGGCGACGAAGATGTCCTCGAAGCCGACGAGCCGCTCGCCCTCGAGTCTGCCCCGTCCAATGGCCGTCGTCGAGTTATCGCCGACCGGCTTCGAGTAGCTGAGGTAGACCATGCGATTGCTCGCGAAGTCCGGATGGACCGCCACCTCGAGGAGCCCTCCCTGACCCTGAGCGTGAACCGTGGGGGTACCCGCGATCGGGCTCGGCATCAACCGCCCGTTGCGCACCATGCGGAGTCGGCCTGGCCGCTCGGTCACGAGCATGTCGCCGTTGGGCAGAAACGCCATCGACCACGGAATCTCGAATCCGTCCGCCACGGTGACGACGCGGTAGTCGTGGAACTTGGCCTGATGAACGTCGCCCGACGTCTGGCCCATCACCGGCGTAGAGACGAGCAGCGCGAGGCCGGCGACGGCGGCCGAGGCGTGGAAACGGGTCATCTGTGCTCTCCTGAAGGGGCGGACCGAAGCCCGGGGGCTCCGCCGAAATCACTTGAATAGGCTCCGCGAACGGACACCCGGACGGGATCGATGTTCCGAAGGCGGCCGCCTGTTCAACTCAAGGTAGCCGTACCTATTTTCCCCGCCCAACCCCACGGAGGATTCGATGACTGACGAACGCCTGAGTGCCGACGACTTCCCGCGCGAGGTCCTCACCCTCTTCGACCAGTACGTCCACGGGCAGATCGATCGCCGGGCGTTCCTCGAACGCTCCGCCAAGTTCGCGGCCGGCGGGATGACTGCGGCCGCATTCCTGGATGCCCTCAGCCCGCAATACGCCTGGGCGGCCCACGTACCGCCGGACGATGGCCGTATCCAGGCCGAGTACGTGGAGTACGACTCGCCGAACGGCTCGGGAACCATGCGGGGCCTTCTCGCGAAGCCGACCGAGAGCGCGGCGCCATGGCCGAGCGTCCTCGTCATCCACGAAAACCGGGGACTCAATCCGTACATCGAGGACGTGGTTCGTCGGTTCGGGGCGGCCGGCTTCCTCGCGCTCGGACCGGACGCGCTCACGCCGCTCGGTGGCTACCCGGGGACGGACGACGAAGGGCGCGCGATGCAGCGTGAGCTCGATCGCGAGACCATGACCGAGGACTTCATCGCCGGCGCCCGGTTCCTGATGGACCACCCCGAATCCACCGGGCGCGTCGGCGCCGTGGGCTTCTGCTTCGGGGGTGGCATGGTCGGTACGCTCGCCGTGCGGATGCCCGATCTCGGCGCCGGTGTCGTCTTCTACGGTTCGCAACCGGCCGACGAAGACGTGCCGCGCATCCAAGCGCCGTTGTTGATCAACTACGCGGGGCTCGACGAGCGCGTGAACGCGGGGTGGCCGGCGTTCGAGGCGGCGCTCGAGGCGAACGGGAAGCAGTACACGATGCACATGTATCCGGACGTGAACCACGGATTCCACAACGACACGACGCCGAGGTACGACGAGGCCGCTGCGACGCTCGCCCAAGACCGCACGATCGCCTTCTTCAACCAGCACCTCCGGTAGCGACGGAGGGCCCGAGCCCGGGGCCTGCACGCTTGGATGAGCGTGGGGGGCGGGCGCGTCCACGTCTCGACGAGATCGAGGCCGCCGTTGTCGAGCGCATCGACGTCGACGGTCTCGTGGAGGCGACACGCTCGCTGGTTCGGATTCCGAGCTGGGGAGGCAACGAGACACCCGCCCAGGAAGCCGTCTCGGACCTCATGTCCGCCGCGGGGCTGGGCGTCGACTGCTGGGAGATCGACCTGGAGGCCGTCCAGGCGCACCCCGAGTGCTCATGGGAGATCGATCGGGAACGGGCCCTCGGGGTCGTCGGCTCGCTCGGCGGCGACCCGGTCGGAGGAAGAACACTGCTCTTGAACGGACACGTGGACGTCGTCCCGCCGGGAGAGCGTTCCCTGTGGTCCGACCCGCCCTTCGGTGGGGCTCTCCGCGACGGGAGGATCTTCGGACGCGGAGCACTCGACATGAAGGGGCCGCTCATGGCTGGTCTCTTCGCGCTCGAGGCGATCGCGGCGACCGGCGTGCGCCTCGCGGGTGCCGTCCACCTTCAGAGCGTCGTGGCCGAGGAGGACGGCGGGCTCGGCACGCTCGCCGCGATCCTCCGGGGATACCGAGGGGACGGGGCGATCGTCATGGAGCCGACCGAGCTCCGCGTCGCACCGCTTCAGGCGGGCTGCCTGAACTTCCGAGTCCGGGTGCCCGGCCGAGCGGCCCACGGCGCGGTCCGGGACGAGGGTGTCAGCGCGTTCGAGAAGCTGTTCGAGGTGTATCGGGCGATCCAGGTCCTCGAGACCCGTCGCAACCAGCGCTCCTCTACGCATCCACTCTTTTCGCGCTACCGCACTCCCTTCCCCATCAGCATCGGAACGCTTCGGGGCGGAGACTGGGCCTCGTCCGTGCCCGACCACGCCGTCATGGAGGGTCGGCTCGGCGTGCGTCCCGACGAGGGACTCGACGAGGCTCGCCAGGCGCTGGACCAATGCGTCCGCGCGGCGGCCGAAGCCGACGCATTCCTGCGCGACCACCCGCCTACGCTCGAATGGTGGGGCGGGCGTTTCCTCTCGGCTTCGACGGACGTGGAACATCCTTTGGTCGCCACCACCCAGGCGGCGGCGGCCGATGTGTCGGGGGCATCCGTGCCGCTCGACGGTGTCCCGTTCGGTACGGACGCCGGGCTGCTGCAGCGCGTGGGCGGGACGCCGGTGGTGCTCTTCGGTGCCGGTGACATCCGTGACGCGCATCGACCCGACGAGTCCGTCGCGATCGACGATCTGGTGACGATGGCCGCCTCGATCGCGGTGACGACGCTTCGGTTCTGCGGGGTGGCCTCGAGCTAGGCGCCCGTATCGCCCTCCGCCGGACCACCCTCGAGGCGGACCCTGGCCCTTCCGCGGGCCCGACCCTCGAACCAGTAGGCGAGGCTGCTCAGCACCCCGATCACCACGGTCGCGTCGAGCAGTCGGGACAGCCCTCCCTCGGGCAGCCCCAACGCCGCCCAGGCCAAGACGCTGAATACGCCGACGGTCTCGAGCCGGCCGTGGAATCGGTGCACGATCGCGATCGGCCCGTGCATGGCACGCAGGACGAGCCATCCGCCGAGGCCGACGAGCTCGCGCCCGACGACGAAGGCGAGAAACCAGACGGGAACCGGGGTAAACACAGGCCCGACGCTCACGGCGAAGAAGCCGATCAGGCTGGCCTGAACCACTTTGTCGATGGCCGCGTCGAGGATCGCGCCCAGCTGGGTGGCGAGTCCATACCGGCGGGCGATGAAGCCGTCGAGCACGTCCGACAGACCCATCGCGAACAGAATCCCGAGGGCCATCCACCGCTGGTTCGCGCCCCCCTCTCCCGCCGCGGCTGCCGCCTGTGCCGAGAGCCCGACCTTGACGAAGACGGGAATGAGGACCAGGCGGAGGAGCGTGATCGCCCAAAGAAGAAGGCGCATGGGGTCCGGCGTTGGGGGAGCGGCGCCGGGAGGGGCGGCCGAGCTACATGAGCGGCCTACGATACGGGCTTTCTGTCATCGCTTCCAGGCGGGCCCGGGACTTCAAGCCGGCGGCCCACGTAAAGGTGAGCCACACGAGGAGCGAGAAACCCGCTACGGCGCCCACCCAGGAGAGGGTCGACGCGAAGCCCGTCGACCAGAATCCGGACACCAGCGTGACCCTTTGACCCTCGATGGTCGCCTCGTAGACCCCGGCGACGAGGAGCGCGCGAAAGAGCACGTAAGCCGCGGGAATGGACAGCCAGGCGGCCAGGAGCTGAACGCCGTGCCATGCGCGGGCTGAGATCATGAATGGCCGGAGCGAGGAATGCGACCGTTTGATCTTGAATCATAACAGTTCAAGGCTGAACTATCCTGTCGTCCTCCCAACACATCGCTCCGCCGTTCCCTCTTCCTCCTTCCTCGCTCCTGCGGACGAGGCGCTCACATGAGCGGAGCCTGCTCGCCCCAACGCTCCAGGTAGCGGTCCAAGGCGACCTTCTTGCGCGTGGAGGCAGAGGTCATGGTCCGGACCTTCCCGTAGATCTCCCGCTCCGGCCATCCTCGATCGAAGCGTCCAAGCACCCAACTGATGCCGGAGTAGGAATTGGGGTCACGACCGTCGAGGGCGTAGCGGTTGTTCAACTCGATCATGATTCGATGCGCGTCCCGAGGGTGCTCGGTCCACTCGAGGATCTTCTTGCCCCACAGCATGCGCAGGTAGTTGTGAATGACGCCCTGATGGACGAGCTGCCTCTGCGCCGCGTTCCAGAGCTCGTCGTGTGTCGACGCGGAAGCGAACTCCTCGAGCGTGTATACGTGCGGACGGTGGTCCGACGAGTGCGTCTCCAGCGTCTCCAGCGCCCACTGGGGAAGCGTGTCGTACTCGGCGTAGTCAGTCTCGTGATAGCAGAAGCCGTAGCCGAGCTCCCGCCACGTCACCAGCTCGTCGATGAAGCTCTCGGCAGAGGGACTCATGCCCCACCACCCCTTCCGCCGGCCGTCGTGTGGGGGGCTGATGCGCTGGGGACTCCACCTCTCGCGACGCGCGACGGCGTCGAAGATCTCGTGTGCCGAGATGTGACCGTAGTGCAGCCACGGGGAGAGGCCGCTCGCGGCGTCCGAGTCCGGATCGTTGCGCTCCTCGCCGTAGCGGTCCAAGCCGTCGCGAAGAAACGCGTCCAGGCGGCGGCGGGCCGCGCCGCGCCCACCCCGAGCCTCGGTGGGCTCCACCGTGTGGTCGATGCCCAGCCCGGAGAGGTCGAGGCGAGCTCGCCCCGGCTCGCCGCCGTCGGCTCCGAGGGTTGGATCACGGTCCCAGAACGCCCCGTCGGGGAGCGTCTCGTGGGCCGACGGCCATGTCGCGCGGATCTCGTCGGCGACACCGGGGAACGCGGGCATCGTGGCTCGCTCGAGGGGCTCGGCTGCGGGTGTGTCTCCGAGGTGCTCGGGCAACGTCTTGTGAAGGAAGCGGCGGAAATGGTACGCCGCCGAGTGACCCTTGTCGGTGGCGCGAAGCGGGAGGAGACCACAGCTGTCGATGGCTTCCATGCGGCAGGAGAGCTGAGCCACGGCGGCACGGATGAGCGAGGGCGTGAAGAAGACCGGAGAGTCGTCGGTCACGACCGCGCATGCCCTCTCGCCCAAGGCCTTCAGCAGGCCCTTGCCCGCGCCGTCCGTCGGCTCGACGTACGGGAAGTATCCGACATGGGTCGAATCGAGCACGGCCCGATGATGCGCCATCCCGTCGATCAGCATCTGGTGATGCCGGCCCGAAGCCCACCGGTACCCCACCCGAAGCGGTTCGAGGATCAAGAGTGGCTTCCCCACCTCCTGGGCGATCTCGATCGAGCGGTCCAGGGCGAAGTTCCAGGCGAGCCGGCGCGTGGCGACCATCCAATACAAGACGAAGTCGCCTTCAGAGCGGATCCGTTCGTCGACGAGGGCGCGGGAGCGGATGGACGGGACAGCGGCCACGAACGGTCCTGTTGGAAGAGAACGGTTGCGTATCGAACGCTTGAGTCAACGCACGGTGATCACTGAACATGTCTCGGATCGGCCGAGGGGCGAAGTGGTCCGCGCTTCGGGAACCGCGCGCGCCCCGCTGGGGGTTCTATCGGCACACGCGTCCGAGACACCGAGGAGATCATGACGTCGAAGTCCCCGAAGCCCGACCGTCGACCCGACGTGGGGAAGGCAAGCTGGCGACCGATCGGCGTCACCATAGCATCGCTGGTGCTGGCGGGCTGTGGAGAGCCGGGGCCCGTGGGAGGGATCGACGACCCAGGCGACGACTTGATCTGCAACCTCGACATCAACCTACTCGTCACGCAGGTCGCGCCCGACGCCATTCCGTCGCTCCTTCAGCCCGACATGGTGACGATCGGCGCGCCCGGCTCGGAGTACGTTCTCGACTCGGACCGCGTGCTCGGCGTGATCGTCGACGGCCAGCCGCGCGCCTATCCGCACGCGATCCTGGACCATCACGAGATCGTGAGCGACCGCGTGGGCGACACGTGGCTGACGATCACGTTCTGCCCGCTCACGGGCAGCGGGCTCGTGGTCGATCCGAACCTCGGCGGCGAGCGACTCGACGTGGGGGTCTCGGGCCTCCTCTTCGCCAACAATCTCGTTTACTACGACCGGACGACCGGCGACGTGTACGGTCCGCAGCTGGCCATCGAAGGAGCGTGCGGTCGATTCCGAGACCAGTCGCTCATGCTGCTGCCCCTGGTGGAGACGACGTGGGGTCGGTGGCGGGTGCTCCACCCGAACACGACGCTGGTCTCCAGCAACACGGGCTTCAACCGCAACTACCGGCAGTCGCCCTACCAGGCGTACAAGCAAAACGACGATCTCCTCTTCGACATGCCGGTCGACGACTCCCGTCCCATCAAGGAGCGCGTGCTGGCGATTCGGCTGAGCCAGTCCGGCGGGCTGGGATACCCGTTTTCCGAGCTCTCGGCCAACCTGGGCGATCGGGGGGCCCTGAACGAGATCGTCGACGGAGAACCCACTGCGGTCTTCTACGAAGCCGACGGAGGAGGATCCGCGATCGCGTTCCGGGCAGCGGTCGAAAGCCAGAGCTTGACCTTCGACGCGCTCCCGGACGGCTTCTGGACGGACCGGGAAACGGGCTCACGCTGGACGCTCGACGGTCGCGCCGTGGCCGGCACCCTCGCCGGCGAGCAACTCGAGATTCGGGACGACGCGTTCGTGGTGTATTGGTTCGCGTGGCGGCACTTCCAGCCCGACGCCGAGGTCTGGACCGGCTGAGCCTCTCGGCCCGCGACAGAAGTGGCCCTAAATCGATGGTCCGGTCAGAGAGCTTGGCTGCGTTACGGCTCGATCCTCCACCGGTAGATCGCGTCCACGCCGCCCGCACGCACGTGCGCGTAGAGGCCCTCTCCAGCGTCCGCCCACCGGAGCGCGAAGACCGACGACGCCAACGCCTGGGGCGCCCCACCCGATTCCTCGACCGAAACGACGTACATGCGTGCCCTTCCGACGAACGTGCCGAAGTTCGGACTGACGGTGTATGCGAGCCGCCGACCGTCGGGGCTCGGTCGCGCTTCGCCGAGAAGCAGCGTTCGTCCCGGCGCGCGGGTGCGATGGGACGCAAGCACCCGATCGGGTGCCCGGGAATCCACGATCGTGATGTGTTTGCTGTTTCCACCATCGACGCGGAAGCGCCCCAGCGTCACGCTCCCTCCCGTGAGCGGGTCCTCGAACGGACAGCGCTCCGCGAGCGTCGAGCGGTCGACTTCGACGGTACGCCACTCGGGGCCTGGCGCCTCGGGGTCGAATCCGAGCGCCCGAGAGAACGCGTCCCGGAGCACGACGCGCCAGCCACCGTCGACAGGAATCCAGCAGCCCCCGTCGAACAGCATCGAGGCATCCGGGCCCAGCGAGTCGCGCAGCTCTTCGCTCACCTCCACCTTCGTACCCTCCAGCGTCCTCGTATCGTACCGCACATACGTCTCGAGCTTCGGTATGGTGTAGGCCTCGAGGAAGCCCTCCTCGCCCGGTGGCCGGGTCGAGAACACCATCCAGCGCCCTTCGGGTGAAAACGAAAACGGCCGTCCGCCCAGATAGTCGACGCCTTCCGAGCCGCGAAGAAGCTCACCTCCGGTACTCCCGGGATCGGTCGGGCCGCCCCCGCACGCCGAGATCGCGGTGGCGGCCGTCACGAGGCACGAGGCGAGAGGGCGACCCCGGGTCAAGGAGCCGCCTTCGCTCGGACGACGCACGCGTGCGCCGCGAGCGTCGCAGCGACCAAAAGGAAGGCTGCGCCCGCCATCACGGGAATCGTCACGAAGCCGTACGAGACGAAGTAGCGGAGAGAGCACGGCGCCGTGACCGAGCACGACGCGAGCTCCACCCCGGGAATGAACTGCACGGCGACGTGGTACGCGGAGACCCCTGCACCGACGAGCGCGAGTGGGACGGCCGTCTTCCACACGTCCGCGTCTCGGCGCAGCAGGGCGATTCCCAAGACGAGCACGAGCGGATACATCGCGATGCGCTGATACCAGCACAGCTTGCACGGCTCGAGGCCAAGGCCATCGGACAGGTAGAGACTTCCCAACGTGGCGATGGTCGCGACGATCCACGCGAATGCGGCGAGCGCGAAGGGCTGGCGGCCAAACGTCCCGACGAGGGCTCGACGCGCCGTCGGGATCGCGAGGACGGCGGCGATCAGGACCGTCAGCCCGAGCGCTACGAGAGCCAGGGCGCTGAGGCCCGGGACAATGAGGAAACGAAGTGACACGATGATCCTCGAAGGGTGGACAACGTCGTTCAAAGTGGCTCCGAACCCCTGCAAAGGGGAAATGTTGTCAGCAGCCCGCATTTACTTCCGACTCCGCCGGAGCGCACATTTCAGATCTTTCGTACGTTCAACTCGCCTCAGGGCAACGGGTTATGGAATCGAACGGGCTGCGGGCACGGCGTCGTGGCACCCTTTCTGCCTTCCTCTTCGCCTGGTATCGCAGCGGTCCCCCTCCCCCCACCAGCCGGTCCGAAGATCATGGGTAATCGTCGATGGCCTCGCGGTGGTCCGTGGGGCTCGGTCAGGCTGCGCGTAGATCGCCTTCGGCGCGCTTGGATCATGCGCACGGGCAGCTGGGCCAAACTCGCGCTGGTCGCCGTCGGCCTTGCTCCGGCGCTCGTCCTCGCCGCCGTGGCGTCGAGTCTGTATCGGGGGAACTCCGGTGACGCGCAGGCTCGCCACGAGCCCGTGCGCGCGGATCGCAGTCTGCCCGCGCTGCCCGTCATCCCGGTCGCGGCGGACGGGGTGTCGCTCGAAGCGTATCTGCGGGTGTGGGTGCCTCCGAACCGACGGGACGAGCTCCTTTCCTCGCCCGTGCTCGGCGACGCGGACTTCTCGGATGCGGTGCACGGATGGATGGAGTACTGGACCGGACCGGCTTCCCGCTGGTTCCCCGACTTCCTGGCTCGGATGGCATGGTTGGGCCCGAACGTCGACTCCGCCCTGGCGGCTCACGACCTGCCGCCGTCGCTGCGCTACCTGCCGCTGATCGAGAGCGGGTATGCGCCGGCCGTAACCAGCGGTGCGTCCGCCGTGGGCCTCTGGCAGTTGATGGCCCCGACTGCGCGAGGCCTCGGCCTCGCGGTGGACGCTCTTTTGGACGAACGTCGCGACTTCGACCGATCGACCGACGCGGCGCTCCTCTACCTACGCGGCCTCAACGACGAATTCGAGTCGTGGTTCCTCACGCTCGCCGCGTACAACTCCGGCCCGACACGCGTACGTCGCATCCTGAGACGGCACGCCCCCGGGGCGCCCCACACCGACAGCCTCTTCTGGGCCTTGCGTCATCACTTCGCCCCGGAGACCCAAGCGTTCGTGCCGAAGCTGTTCGGCGCCATGTGGGTCGCGAGCCAACCCGAGGCCTACGGATTCGACGAGCCCGAAGCCACCGCGGTCGCTTACGACGAGGTCGAGGTGCCTCATCCGACGACGCTCGACGTCGTGGCCGAGGCCGCCGAGGTGGCGCACGAGGAGGTCGTTCGGCTCAACCCGCAGCTCCTACGCGGGATCACGCCCCCCGGACGGTCCGTGGTGGTTCGGGTCCCCGAGGGCGGCGGCCGCGCCTTCGACACCAACTACGCGCGCCTTCCCGCGGAGGCGAGGGTGTCGTTCGTCGAGCACGTCGTGCGATCGGGAGAAACGCTATCGACGATCGCTTCGCGCTACGGGGTCCGCACCGCCGAGGTCGAGGCGGCGAATCCGGGCATCCAGCCCACTCGGCTGCGCGTCGGCGCCCTCATCACGGTGCCGATCGCGCCGAGGGCCGCCCCCGAATCCTGAGCTGCCCGACCGAGCGACAACGCTCGACCACGGCTACTCCTCGATACGCTCCAGCGCAGCGCCCCTGACCCACCCTCGATCGCGCACCGGCTGACCCGTCGCGCGTCGAAACTCCGCGGACGCGAGGTGCTCGAGCGGCGTGCCATCCGCGCTCACCACGAGCACCCAGCGACCCACGTCAGCGAGGAACCCGCCTTCCGACTCCTCGATGACCACCGCCCGCGTCGGCTCGACTCGAAAGCAACGACCGGATGCATATTGTTCGGCCTCGGCGGTGTCGCCGGCCTCGAGCAGGCCCGAGCGCGCCTCTGCCCATGCCAGGGTCTCGCACGCGGTGGCCGTCTCCAAGAACCGGTATTGCGGCGGCGGGTCGCTGGAGCAGCCCGAGAGCGTGGCCGCGAGCACGGGCACCGCGACGAGTCGCATCATGCTCCCGAGTTCCACATGTCCACGACGACCCTCCATGAGCCGTCGGCTTGCTTACGCCACGTATGGAAGTCTCGCACGACGTCTCTCCCCGGTGGCCCTTCCGGCCGATTGATCGTGATCTGTCCGATCGACAAGGTCCATCCCATGTCGCCCGAGGCCGAGACCTCGGCTCTGACGAGCTCGAAGTCCAGCTCGACCCCCGGAGTCTCGATGAAGCCGAAGCGGTAGTTCCGGACCCCGGCGATGCCCTCGACCAGCTCCGCGTCGGGCGGCACCATGACCGCCTCGTCGTCATAGAACGCGACGACTCGCGCAGCATCCTTCTCGCTGGCAGCGGACTGATAGGCCATGGCGGCTGCGCGCAGAGCCGAGAGCTCCGTGGCCTGGTCCACTGCCCCTGGAGCGCATCCGCAGAGTACCAGCGCGCACACGGCGGTCGCGAATCTGCGCCTCATCCTGGTGCCTCCCGAATCATGGAGATCGTCTCCGAGCCGAACGCCGCGCGGGCGAGCCGTCCGAGTGGGTCACGGGACCCGATCGCTGATGAGCGGGTTGAGCCCCCGGTCCCGCAGCAGCTGATTCAGCGCAGCCAAGTCACTCTGCAGCACCGCGTCGAGGTCCGCCCTCGCGTCCATCAACATCTCTCTGAGGAGCACCTGCACCTCGCGTTGTTGGTCGGTGGGCCGGAAGTCGGCGGTACCGACGCCACCCGAGAGGTGGCGCAGCTTCTCGACGATCTTGGCGGGGTAACGCACCCCGTCCTGTCCGGTTCCGGTCGTGCGAAGCTGGGTCAGCTCCTCCTCGATCGCGATGAGACTGCCGTCGAGAGCACCGATCGCCGTAATCAGGTCGTCCGCGCTTCCCTGATCCTCCAAGACGTCGACGAGGTCGTACAGCTGGCGTCGCACCCATTCGATTCGATTGATGGCGTCGGCAGCCGCATCGTAGTCGTTGCGTAGCTCCTCCATGAGCGCGAGCTGAGCGGCGATGGCGGCCATGTCGCCTTCGGAGGCCGGATCCTTGAGGACGGTCAGCTCCTCGCTGAATTCCTCACCGCCGACCCGCAGCGTGACCGTGTACGTCCCCGGGGGGTGTCGAACCGCCATCCCGCCCTGGACCCGTACCCGCTCCGGACCGTAGTCGACCCAGTCTGCGTAGAGCGGAGGCACACGGCGTCGGATCGGGGTGCTCTCCTCGCCCATGAAGTCCCAGAACACGCGGTTGAGCCCCGGTCGGCTCGGGGCGCTCAGCGTCCTCACGACCTGACCACGATCGTTCGAGATCACGACCGTTGCCGAGCTCCCGACGTTGCCGTCTCCGATCCAGTAGTTGATGAAGGCGGCGTTGGGCGGGTTGTCGCCCGCGCTCATGTCGATCGTCTGTTCAGCGGGCGCCGTGCGGGGATTGAACCGGTACGCGTCCCGCGGCTCGAAGAGATGGGCGCCGGACCGGCGTACCGCATCCGTGAGCTGCTGGAGCGGCGTGATGTCGTCCATGATCCAGAAGCCACGGCCGTACGTGCCGACGACGAGGTCGTTGAAGTGCTCCTGGATGGCGATCCCGTACATCGGTGCCGGCGGCATGTTGTTGATGAGCGGCTGCCACCGGTCACCGTTGTCGAAGCTCACGTAGATCCGGTTCTCGGTGCCGAGGAACAGCAGGCCACGCCGTACCGGATCCTCCTGGATCGATCGCGCAAAGCTGAGCACGTGGTCACTGATTCCATTGACGATCTTGGTCCAGTTCTGTCCGAAGTCCGACGTTCGGTACACGTGCGGACGGAAGTCACCGACCTGATGTGCCTCCACCGCGATGTAGGCCGTCCCGGCGTCCCATTTCGAGGCGTCGACGCCCCTGACCACGCCGTCGGTGGGCCAGTCGGGGAGATTGCCGGTCACGTCCTGCCACGTGCGTCCGTCGTCCCGGCTCACGTGCATCCTACCGTCGTTCGAGCCCGCATAGAAGACGCCTTGCTGGGCGGGCGACTCGTCGAAGGCGTAGATCACGCAGCAATACTCGACGCCGATATTGTCCGGCGTGAGACCGCCGCTGATACCCTGCCGGCTCCTGTCGTTGGTCGTGAGGTCCGGGCTGATGACGTCCCAGCTCTGACCGCCGTTCCTCGTCCGGTGCACATGCTGGCTCGTGACGTAAATCGTGTTGTTGTCGTGCGGAGAGACGAGCAGCGGGAAGGTCCACTGGAACCGGTAGCGCACCTCACCCGCGGGTGTGCCTCCCGTGCTCTCGGGCCACACCTCGACGTTGCGGAACTGACGCGTGCGTTCGTCATGGCGCACGACGATGCCGCCTCTCGCGCCCGAGCCCGAAGCGCTGGACCAGACGATGTTGTGGTCGGTCGGATCGGGCGATGCGAACCCGCTCTCTCCCCCGCCCACCTGGTGCCAATCCCCTCGGGGAATCGTCCCCCCGTAGAGCGTATTGCTCGGACCCCGGTAGGAGGGGCCATCCTGCCGGTTGCCCATCACGTTGTACGGGATCGCGTTGTCCACCGTCACGTGATACATCTGCGAGATCGGCAACTCGACCCGGTGATACGACGCTCCACGGTTCGTAGAGATATGCACGCCCTGGTCGTTGCCGATGATCAGGCGATCACCGTTCTCGGGATCGATCCAGAGGTCGTGGTAGTCTCCGCCCGGTCGCTGCGGTCCCTGATGGTTCACGTAGGTGAGCCCGCCGTCGTACGAGCGAGAGAGCGCGGCCGTCAGGAAGAAGATCTCGTTCTCGTCGTCCGGAAGGACGCGGCAGTTGTTGTAGTATCCGGTGCGACCTCCCAGGTCTCGACTGAAGTTGACGAGCTGCCAGTCCCGGCCGCCATTGTCCGAGCGCCAGAACTCACCCGATTCGGTCTCCTGGCCCTTCCACGGAACGCCGTCGCCGGTCTCGATGAGCGCGTACACGCGGCGCGAATCGGCCTTCGACATGCAGATGTCGACCTTTCCGACCGGTAACAGCGGGAGGCCACGCCCTTCGAGCTTGGTCCAGCTGTCTCCCGCGTCACGCGACATGTAGATCCCGCTACCTGGCCCTCCACTCTCTCTGCCCCAGGTGTTGAAGACGACGGTCCAGAGCCCCGCGAACAGGATGCGTGGGTTGTTCGGATCCATGATGACGCTCGATGCGCCCGTATTCTCGTCGACGAACAGGACGTGCTCCCAGGTCTGTCCACCGTCCATGGTCCGATAGACCCCGCGCTCGGGCTGCGGACCGTGCGCGTGACCCAGTGCCCCCACGTACACGATGTCGGGGTCGGTCGGGTGGATCACGATGCGCGAGACCCTTCCAATGGCGTCGAGGCCCATGTGCGTCCACGAATCGCCCCCATCGGTAGACTTGTAGACGCCGTCGCCGACCGTGACGTTCGAACGGATGTGTGGCTCGCCCGTGCCGGCCCACACCGTCTGCGGATCGGACACCGAAACCGCCAACGCGCCGACCGAATGGGTGTCCTGGTCATCGAAGACCGGTCGCCAGGTGATGCCCGCATCGTCTGTCTTCCAGAGCCCTCCCGAGGCCGCTCCGGCGTAGTAGGTGAGCGGGTCTCCCACGACCCCCGATACCGACGCTACCCGGTTACCTACGACGCCGATGTGGCGGTACTCCAGCGCCGATAGCTGGACGTCGGACACCTGGGCCGACGCCTGCGGGGCCGACAACGCAGCTGCGAGCATTACGAGCATCGCCGAGAGGCGACGGGGACGACCGATCATGACGGCTCCTACCTGTAGAAGTGCGCACCGTGAGGCGGCGGGAGGTGTGACATCAATTGGCGTCGTCCGGGGCAACCCCGCAACTCGGCGGCGCGGCCGAATTCGGGGCACCCCGATGGCGACACATGCGGGTCCTTCGTCAGGCGGAGAAGATGCCCGCGTGAGGGCCCGCTACACGCCGAGGATTCGCCGCGCGTTTCCGCCCAAGACCTTGGCCTCCTCTTCGGCCGAAAGGTCGAGCGACCCGATCGACGAGCGCATCATGTCGAGGCTTCCGATCATGTGCGGATAGTCGCTGCCGGCGACGATCTGATCGACTCCGGCGAAGTCGATGGCGAGTCGGAGGCAGCGCGGGTCGAAGTTGACCGTGTCGTAGTAGAACTCACGCAGGTACTCGCTCGGCTTGCGGGTGAGGTTCTCACGGCAACGCTCGAACGCGGCGTACCCGCGGTCGAAGCGCTCGGCCAGGAACGGTACGGCACCCCCGGTGTGGCAGAGGACCCACTTGATGTCCGGAAAACGCTCGGGCACACCGGCGAAGACCAGGTGGGCGGCCGCAAGCGTCGTATCCATGAGGAACCCGACGAGAGGCATGAGCATGTAGTCCTCCATCGCCTCCACGCCGAGCGGATACGTGGGATGGATGTACAGTACCGCACCGGCGGCGTTCGCTCGCTCGTAGATCGGCCAAAAGCGCTCATCGGCGAGCGGTACCCCGTTCGCGTTGCTGAACAGCATGGCACCGGGCATGGCGAGCTCAC
>JAOTVL010000046.1 GCA_029863525.1 Gemmatimonadota bacterium | reverse complement strand
TCATAGCCGATCGAGAGGGCATCCACGAAGCCGTCGGCGTCACCCACACCTCCGGCGCATACCACCGGCAGGTCGAGATCGGCCAGCTCTCCGAAGAGCGCTCGAGCGTCGAGGGGTCCCGCGTGGCCACCGGCGCGCCGATTCACCGCGATGAGGCCGTGCACGCCACTTTCTGTCGCCTTGAGCCCCCACTTTCGTTCAGTGACGTCGTGGTAGACGATGCCCCCGAACGGAGCGACGCGGTCCACCACCCAGCGCGGCTTGCCCAGACTGGTGATGAAGAAGCGAACGCCCTCCTCGAGCGCGATGTCGATCCACTCCGACATCCGCTTCCGGTACGTTTCGGAGGACGCCTCGATGAGCGCGTTCATGCCGATCGGCTTGTCGGTCAGCGACCGGATGTAGCGAATACCCTCCCGAAAGTCGTGCCCGAAGACGTACGTGAGGGAAACGGGCTGGAGCACGCCGATGCCCCCGGCCTCGGAGGCGGCCGCGACAAGCTCGGGGTTGGAGCAGGGGTACATGGGACCGCAAATGAGCGGGACCTCGATGCCGGTGTCCCGGGTCAAGGGCGTGTCGAGCATCGATCGACCGCGTTCACGTTCCTTCACTTGGGTTTCTCCGGACCCGTAGGACCGAGGCGCCAATGCGCGGTGACCGTCGCGACGACGTCGCCGGCCTGGTCTCGGACGTCCGCACGGACCTCGCGATCGATCGATTCCGTGACCGTGGGCACGTCGCAGCGCGCCTCGGCTTCGAGGGTGCCGCGGGCCTTCTTCAGGTAGCGCACGTCGATCCCGGTGAGGATCCCGCGCGCCTCCGGCCCGAGTGCACCGATCAGAGCCAGGCCCGTGCTCAGCTCTCCGAGGTTGGCCAGCGCGATGGCGTGCACCGAGCGGAGGTGGTTTCGCACGCGACGACGGTCTCTCAGACGAACGCGCACGTGCCCCGGTTCGAGGGTGGTCACGGTCGGCCGGATCGTGCCTGAGTACGGCACCATGAGCCCGAGGAGGCGGCTGAAGAGCCACCGGCCTGCCGGGAGCGGCGAGAGTCGCCGCCAGAGGACGCGAAGGCGGTCGCCTGGAGATTCGTTCGAGCGTGACATCGGGCCTCGTAGTCCGTGTTGATCGAACGTATCATCGGAGGACCCGATCAGGCCGGCAACGCCAACGAAGGGTCGAGCGTGAAACGCCGTACCTTTCATGTGCGCCCGGACGTCGCGTCGTCTCGTTCCGAGTACAGCCTCAATGTTCGGTTCCCTCCTTCAAAGCGTGATCGCCGGCGTCGTGTGGCTCGTGGCGAACGTCGTGTACCTCGACCTGAAGAGGAAGGGGATCCGCGGCTTCACCCGGTTCGCCGCGTTTTGGGCGGGCACCCCCACCACGTGGGTCACCTTCTTCGCGGTGGACGAGGGGCGGCAGCCGACCTTCGAGCCGGCGCCAGACGACGACGAACAAGCGCTCATCGCCGCGATTCGTCGTGACCGGATGTCACGCGCGGGCAACTCCGGGGAGCGGACGGCCCACGAAACCGAAGAACCCGCGGGGAACGGGCCATAGCCTTCGACCCGTCTGTCGCCCCGGGGCCGATCCGCCTCGCGCACTACCGGCCCCTGGGCTCGGATCTCCGGCGGCTGACCCAGCTCGCCGCGCCGGTCTCGTTCGTTCAGATCGGACTGATGTCGATGGGCGCCATCGACACCGTGATGGTGGGCCGCGTCTCCGCCGCCGATCTCGCTGCCGTAGCGATCGGGAACCTGTACTTCTTCGGCATGGCTGTGTTCGGGATGGGGGTGCTCTTCGCCCTCGACCCGGTGATCTCGCAAGCGGTGGGCGCGGACGACGGAGAGGGCGTCGCTCGAGGAGTGCAGCGCGGGGTCATTCTGGCGACGGGGCTGAGCGTGGTGGCGATGGCGCTCCTGCTTCCCGCGGGCCCCCTACTGACGTTGGCCCGGCAGCCCGCGGAGGTGATTCCCGTCGCCGACGGCTACGCCAAGGGACTGATCCTCGGCGTCTTTCCGTTCTACGCCTTCGTCGTCCTGCGGCAGAGTCTGCAGGCGATGTCGCGTGTACGGCCGATCGTTGTAACCGTGCTGGCGGCGAACGTGGTCAACGTGGTGCTCAACTGGATCCTCATCTTCGGCAAGGCGGGCTTTTCGCCGCATGGTGCGGTGGGCTCGGCGTGGGGGACCAGCCTGAGTCGCTGGTTCATGTTGAGCATGTTGGCGGGCGTCGCGTGGTCCGAGCTTCGACCGGCGCTACGGCCCTTCCGGCGCGAGGTGCTGCGCACGGGGCCACTGTTGCGCTTCCTGCGCGTCGGGGCGCCGATCGGGGCGCAGCAGTGGCTCGAGTTCGGCGTGTTCGGGGCCGCCGGTCTTCTCATGGGCCTCCTGGGCACCGTCGCCATCGCGAGTCACCAGGTCGCGCTGCAACTCGCAGCGCTGACGTTCATGATTCCCGTGGGGGTCGCGCAGGCGACGAGCGTCGTGGTCGGTCAAGCGGTGGGTCGCGGTGACCCGCCGGCCGCCCGCCGCTCGGTGGGGGCGGGCATTCTGACGGTCACGGGTTTCATGGCCTTCACCGCCGCAATGTTCATCTTGTTGCCCACTCCGTTGGCGCGACTGTTCAGCACGGACGCGAGCGTGGTCGTGGCGGCGGCCGCTCTGCTTCCCATCGCCGGGGTCTTCCAGATTTTCGACGGTCTCCAGGTGGCTGGAGCGGGCGCGCTCCGGGGGGTCGGCGACACCACGGTGCCGATGCTTCTGAATCTGGTCGGTTTCTGGATGATCGGTCTCCCGGCGTGCGCGTGGTTCGCGTTCGGCCTCGATCTCGGCCCGCGGGGCGTCTGGTGGGGGCTCGCCACCGGGATCGGCGCCGTCGGCACGCTGCTCATGTTCCGCATCCGGCGGCGATTCGGTCGAGACCTCCGGAGGCTCGTCATGGAAGAGGAAGTCGGCGCCCGAAGCTGAGGCGCGTTGCCCGCGTCTCGGTCCGTCGCGAGCTTGGTGCGCCCTTCACACCCGCCTTGCCATGTCCTTCACCTTCCACCCGCTCGAAATCCCGGATGTCGTTCTCGTCCGGTCCCGACGTCACATCGACGACCGGGGCGCCTTCGCCGAGGTGTACCGAGAGGAGGCGTTTCGCGATGGAGGGATCGACGTTCGCTTCGTTCAGGACAACCTGGTCCGGTCGGTGCACGGCGTGCTCAGGGGACTCCACTACCAACTCCCGCCGCAGGCCCAAGGAAAGCTCGTCGGCGTCGCTCGTGGGCGGATCTGGGATGTGGCGGTAGACCTCAGACGGGGCGGGCCCACCTACGGGAAGTGGGTTGCGCGTGTCCTCGACGCGGAGCACGGCGAGCTCCTCTGGATTCCGCCAGGCTTCGCACACGGGTACTGCGTCCTCTCCGAGACGGCCGACGTCATGTACAAGGTGACAGCGCCGTATGCGGCCGAGCTGAACCGCGGCCTTCGCTGGGACGACGCCGAGCTCGGGATTCCCTGGCCGGTCTCGGATCCGGCACTCTCGGATGCGGACCGAGCGCAGCCCGACTTCGATCGGTGCGACAACCCGTTCCAGATCCGGAACGAGGACGACAGTGGAGCTGGTTGAGCACCATATTCGAGTCGCTCGCACGGCGCGCTACTGGACGGCGGGCAATCCCGCCGCGACCGACGTCTGGTTCGTGCTGCACGGATACAGGCAGCTCGCGAAGCGCTTTCTGCGGCGGTTCGAGGCGATCGCGTCCGACCGCAGACTCGTGGTGGCGCCCGAAGCGCTCTCACGCTTCTACGTCTCCTCCGGGGGCGGCCGGCACGGCGTGGAATCGGTGGTCGGCGCGACGTGGATGACGAGGGAGGATCGCGACGCGGAGATCGCCGACTACGTGGGCTACCTCGACCGACTGGCCGCGCGGATCGGAGACGGGCGCGGCGATGCGCGGTCGATCTCCGTGCTGGGCTTTTCCCAAGGTGTCGCGACCGCATGCCGATGGGCCGTGCTCGGGTCGATACGTCCGGGCCGCCTCATTCTCTGGGGTGATTTCCTGCCGCCGGACCTGGACCTGGTGGAGGCGCGACGTCGGCTCGTCGGCGTCGACGTCGTGCTGGTCCGCGGTTCGGGCGACGGCGCCCTCTCGCCCGCCTTGGCCGAAGCCGAATCCGCGAGGATCGACGCTGCCGCGCTCGACGTCAGGCGCGTCGTGTACTCGGGGGGCCACGACATCCATCGGGAGACCCTCGAGGCACTCGCAGACGATCGACCGTAGAGGGGAGCCGGGGACGAGCGCGATGTCGCGGGGCCTGCGGCTAGCTGCCCAGGGCCACGTACGCTCCGGTGAAGTGGGCGGCTGCGGTGCCCTCGGCCTCGATCCGGACGCTCACGCGCACGCGTCCACGTCCGTGCCGGTCGAGGCCCCGTAAGAGCCGGCGCCACCCCACCTGGTCCAGGGTGTCGCACGTGGCGCGGAAGTCGGTCGTGATCGGTGACCTGTATTCAATGGCGCCGTTTTGGATGACGACATGAGCGGCGCGGCCGTGTTCTTGGAGCCTTCGGTGCACGAGGGCCCATCCCGCGAGCGTCGCGAGGGTGGACACGCTTCCTCCGAACGCCGTGGATCGATGGTTCGTGTTGGGTCCGATCGGGGCTCCGAGCACGATCCGGGCGGGGCCGGGATCGAGCACGGATACCTCCATCGCTCGAGAGATCGGGATCTGGTGGTGGAGGTACGCCTCGAGCTCACCCGACGTCAAAAGCCCACCGTCCAGGTGACTTCCCCGGGCGCGGAACCGCTCAAAAATCCCCCACGAACGCGATCTCAGGAACGAGCTCGTGGCCCGTTTCCCGCTGGACCGTATCGCGCGCGAGGTCGATGAGCGTCCGTACCTCGGCCGCGGTCGCGCCGCCGAAGTTGACGATGATATTCGCGTGCTTGTGGAAGATGCCCGCCGCCCCGTGGACGCGCCCCTTCAACCCGCACTCGTCGATCAGGCGCCCGGCGCCGATCCCATCGATTTTCTGGAAGATCGACCCTGCGCAGGGGTAGAGCCAAAGGTCTGGGTGGCGCTCGTCTCGCCACTCCAAGTTCTCCCGCATCACGCGGCGGAGCTCTTCGATCGGCGTGAGTGCAAGCCGGAAGGTCGCGTTCAGCACGATGTCGGCACGGTGATGCAAGACGCTCTGGTCGTAACCGAAATCGAAGTACTCCACCCCGACCGTCCTTCGGTCGCCCTCTTCGGTGAGGATCTCGGCCGATTCGAGCACCTCTTCGATGAAGACCGTCCGCTCCCGATCCGGAGCGGGCGAGAGGAAGTGGAGGTTCTGCCACAGCGCGCCCCCGACGGTACTGGGAATGCCCACGAAGTGATGGAGACCCCCCAGTCCGCGGGCGACGCTCGCGTCGATGAGGTCGGGGAAGGTCTCGACACCCGCGCCGGCGGTTACACCGGTCTCGTCGAAGAAGTCGATGCCCCCGACTTCGGAACGAATCACGAGGCCCCGAAAACCCCGATCGCCGACCAGGATGTTGGCTCCACGGCCGAGGAGGAACCACGGCGCTCCGTCATCCTTGGCGACTTCGATCGCGCCCGCGAGCTCGTCCGCCGTTCGCGCGCGGACCAAGAGGTCGGCCGGTCCGCCGATTCGGAAGGTCGTCATCGAGGCCAAGCGCACGTCTCGTTCGACGCGGCCCGGCCCTAGCAGTCCCTCGAGTCGGACGAGGAGGTCGGGCGTATGCGTCATGCGGAAAAGATAGCGCTCAATTCCTCCCTCGCTTCAAAACGGCGCCCGCGCGGGCATCCACGAAGCCGCCGTCGTCGACCGAGATCTGCCCGTTGACGAGCACCCACTCGATCCCGAGGGGATATTGGTGCGGCTCTTCGAAGGTGGCGCGATCCGCGACTGTCGCGGGATCGAAGACGACGAGGTCGGCGTACCAGCCCGCCCGCACCTGACCTCGCTCGCGCAGCCCGATCCGCTCGGCCGGGAGACCGGACATCTTCCGGACGGCCTGCTCGAGCGTCAGCACGCCCCGTTCGCGAGTGTAGAGACCGAGGACGCGCGGAAATGTGCCGTACCAACGCGGGTGGGGATGTCCGTCCCCGAGGGCCACCAGGCGGCCGTCGGATCCGATCATCGTGGACGGGTGGGCCATGATCGCTTCCACGTCGTCTTCGGACATGGCGTGGTAGATCGCGTTCGCTCCGCCGCGTCGAACGGCCTCGATGACGAGCCGGGCTCCCGTCTGGGGGGTGGGCTCCAATCCGTCACGGACGGCCCAGTCGTGCAGCGTTCGGCCCTCGAGGGAGGTGTCCCACGAGACCCGGGAAAACTGCACGCGTCGAAGGTCGTTTCCACCCCGGTCGTTCACGATATTGAACGCGATGCCGACGAGCACGCTGTCGGCCAGCCGGTCGTCGTCCATCCGCGCGAGGAGGCCTTCCGTACCGCCCTCCATGGCCCACGCCGGAATGAGGATCGTGATCCCGGAATGGCTTGCTGTGTAGGGGTACTGGTCGATCATCACGTCCGTACCCGCGGCGCGGGCCGAATCGACCATCGCGAGCGTTCGCTCCGAAGCGCCCCACATCGGTTGGCCGACCACCTTGTGGTGTGTCAGGACGACGGGAATGTCGGCTCGGCGGCCGATTTCCATTGCCTCCGCCACGCTTTCGATGAGGCCCAGGCCTTCTTCTCGAAGGTGCGAGGTATAGAAGCCGCCACGGTCGGCCGCGACACGAGAGAGCTCGACCAGCTCGGGAAGCTCGGAGAAGGCGCCCGGGAGATACTTGAGCCCCGTCGAGATCCCCCACGCTCCGTCGTCCATCCCCCGCGCGACCATCGCCTTCATTCGCTCGAGCTCCGCGGGCGTCGGCGCGCGGTCCTCGAGTCCGATGACCGCGCCGCGAACCGTATTATGACCCACCATGAATCCGACGTTCAGGCCCAGCCCCAGTGCCTCGGCCCGGTCGTGGTAGTCATCGAGGGGCCACGGAGCGCTGCCGTCCGGCCCGCCCAGGGCGAAGGTCACGCCCTGTCGCACATGACTCTCTCCGCCGGGGAGCCGAAGCAGCGGGTCGAGGTGGGTGTGGATGTCGACGAAGCCAGGGCTGATGATCTTGCCCGTGGCGTCGATCACCCGGTCCGCCCGAGACGCGTCGAGCGGCTCGCGCGATACGCGGACGATTCGATCGCCACGAACCGCGACGTCCGCCCGAAAGCGGGGCTGGCCAGAGCCATCGACGACGGTTCCGCCCCTGAGCAGCACGTCCCAGTCGAAGTCGCCGCTCTGCCGAATGTAGAGACCGTCGAAGCCGGTTCCCCACGAGTCGCCTCCGTCGCTCGACACCTCCCAGAGCTGCCGGACTCGATCGGGGTCGCCTCCGACCCGCGACCAGGTGATTCGGTTCAACGTCGCTTGACCGTTCGGGCCGAGCGTTTCCCCCGACATGACCATCCGGTCCCCTTCGTACCCGCCCTCCAGGAGGAGGAGCAGGCCACCGTTGTCGGTCCACGTTTGATGCCAGACGCCCCGCGACGCGTCGAACATGTTGAGGCTCCGCCCCTCGTAGCCGGAGGGCGTCGTGTAGTGCTCCATGATGACGCATTCGCCGAGCGCGACCGAAATGGTGTTGTGGCCGGCGAGCGCACCGGTCGCCGCTCGGACCATCCAGCGGCCCTCCCAGAAGTCGAAATGACGGTTGGCCTCGTTCGCGCAGGGCCGGGCCGCTTGGGCATCCGCCCCGGGAGGCATCGACGCGACGACGGCAGCGACGGTCGTGGTGAGCAGGATCGTGCGGGCGAACCTCATCGGGCCTCCGTGAATGTCGGGGTCGAGCGCGGCGACCAACGGCCACGCACGAGTCTCAATACGGCTTGGTGACCTAGGGCATTGCACCGGATTCGTCCAGAGTGAGTGCTGCGGAGCCGACTGTTCGGTTCTGGGACGACGCATCCCGCGAACGTGAATCCATCTCTTTTGCGTATCACATCAATCGATCCGCTGAAATCGTTCTGAGATATCGCGATAGGTGGATTCGAAACTTATGGCACGACTCTTCCGAATGGAGAGATGCACGATTGGCCGTGACGCCCGTCCGGAGGGTGACGCGTGGGGACGAAGTGGGTCGGTGATCAGCCCGCCGGCTCCGGCCGGGCACTCGGTCGATCGGGGTGGACGGACCGACAGGGGTCGGTGGACGAGTGAGGGGTGAGACGCGGGGTCTTCGACGATGGAGAACGAAGGGAAAGGTGATCGAGTGATTCATCGAGGGATGATCGAGACGGTGGACCGGATCGCGATCCGGGCGCTCTTCGTCGGACTGATTCTGATGGCCGTGTCGGCGGTCGGGCTGGTCGGCCAGCAGCTTCCCGACCGACTCAGCTTGGACGAGGCGATACGCCTCGCGAAGGCGAACAACCCGAACTTCCTGAGCACGGTCAACGATCAAGCGGCGGCCAATTGGCAGGTTCGCGAGGCGTACGGGCAGTTCATCCCGTCCGTTCGGACGAGCCTGTTCGGCACCTGGCAGGAAGCGGGCTCGCAGCGCTTCGGAACGATCGTGTTCGAAGGGCAGAGCACGGATTGGCTGTTCTCCGGCTATAACGTCAGCTTTGGCCTGACGTTGGACGGCAACAGCATCTTCGGCGTCCCGCAGGCACGCGCGAACAAGCGCGCCACGGAGGCCCGCATCAGCGCGGCCGAGTTCAACCTCGAGTCGGTCGTTGCGCTCCAGTACATGGCCGTGCTCCGGGCCATGGAAGCCGTGGCCGTGGCTCAGCGACAGCTCGACCGCGCGCGGCAGAACTTCGACATCGTCGAGACGCGGGTCGAGACCGGGGCCGCGGCCGGTACCGAGGGAAAGCAGGCCGAGGTAGATCTGGGTCGCGCCGAGGTGGCGCTGATTCAGGCGCAGAGGGATCTGCGCCAAACCCGCCTGCTCCTTCAGGAGCAAGTCGGCGTACCGATCGGCGAGAACGTTCGGCTGGTCAGCGGGTTCGAGGTCTTCGAGCCTGCCTTCGAGATCGACCAGCTCATGCAGTACGCGATGGAGGAGCACCCGACGCTGCGCTCCTTCAGGGCGCAGGAAAGCGCGAGCCGTGCCGCCGCCCGGCAGACCGCCACGAGCCAATACCTTCCGTCTCTGAGCCTCTCTGCATCATTGCGCGGACAGGCGCAGGAGGCGCTCAACGAGTCGTTCGTGCTGAGCCAAGCTCAAGGCATCGCGAATTCGCGCGTCTCGAACTGCGAGTTTCAGAACACGCTCAACGATGGGTTGAATGGCGGCCTGCCGGGATACACGAACCAGGATTGTACTCAGTTCGCGTTCGGACCTGCCGACGAAGCCGCAATCTTGTCGCAGAACGCGGCGTTCCCGTTCCAGTTCGAAGAGGTGCCCATGACCGTCAGCCTCTCGGTCTCGTTGCCCATCTTCACGGGGTTCTCGCGTGAACGGCAGGTTTCCGAGCTCAACAACCAGGCCGAGGACGCAGAGCACGCCCGACGCGCCGAGGAGCTCCGCCTGCGGACCATGGTCACGAACACCTACGACAACCTGACGTCGGCGTATCGGGTCGTGCAGGCAGAGCAGCGGAACCGTACCCTGGCCGAGGAGCAGCTGCAGCTGCAGCAGCGCCGATACGCGCTCGGTGCCGCTGATCTGCTGCTCTTGATGGACGCGCAGACCTCGGTGAGCACCGCGGAACGGGACTACCTGAACGCGCTGTACGACTTCCATTACAACTTGATCGCACTCGAAGCGGCCGTCGGTCGCCCGCTGCGCGTCAGATAAGGGACGAGAACGAGTGGACATCATTCGGGACACGCAGCCCAAGAAGAAGAGGAAGAAGATCATCTGGAGCCTTGCCGCCATCGGGCTGCTCGCGCTCACGTTCTTCGTGCCCAGGCTGCTGCCGACGGCGGCTCCGACCGCCGACGGCGCGACGGTCTGGCGCGACACCGTCGAATTCGGGACGATGATCCGTCAGGTCCGCGGCCCGGGCACGCTGGTCCCTGAGCAGATGCGGTGGATCACAGCGGTGACGGCAGGCCGGATCGAGCAGATCGTTTCGCTCCCCGGCACCGAGGTCTCGCAGGGGGAGGTCATCATGCGGATGAGCAACCCCGACGTGGACATGCAGCTGCTTCAGGCACAACAACAGCTCTCGCAGGCGCGCGCGGCGCTGGCGCAACTCCGAACGACGCTCGCGACGCAGGAGCTCACGCAGCGAGGGACGGTCGCGACCGTGCGGACCCAGTTCCTCGACGCCAGGCGGGTCTTCCAGACCAACCAGCGGCTCTTCGACGAGAATCCGGATCTGGTGGCCCGCGCGGATCTGGATCGGTCCCGCGAGTCGATGGAGGAGCTCGAGATCCGGCTCCAGGTCGAAGAGGACCGCCTCGAGGTCATGGAACGGAGCGCGGGCGAACAGGTGTCGGCGCAAGAAGAGCAGATCGAGCGTCTGGCGGATCTGGTGCAGTTCAACCGCGACCGGCTTCAGTCCATGCAAGTAGACGTGCCCGTCGCGGGTGTGCTCGCCCCGCTCGACATCCCGCTACAGGAAGGCCAGTGGGTTCAGTCTGGGCAGAATTTGAGTCGTGTCGTGGTTCCCGGGCGTCTCAAGGCGGAGATCCGGATTACTCAGACGCAGGCCCAAGACATCGTGATCGGACAGACGGCGTTGATCGACACGCGCACCGATACGATCATGGGCACCGTCACGCGGATCGACCCGGCGGTCCGGAACGGAACCGTCACGATCGACGTGTCGCTGCCCCAGGACCTACCGCCCTCGGCTCGACCGGACCTGAGCGTCGACGGCAACGTGATCATCGAGCGACTCGACGACGTCACGCACGTCGGTCGGCCGACCTTCGGCCAGCCGAACCAACGCGTCAGCATCTTCAAGCTCACGCCGGAAGGTGACTACGCCGAACGGGTCACTGTCCAGCTCGGCGCGAGCTCGGTCAACGACATCCAGGTCATCGACGGACTGACGCAGGGCGACGTCGTCATACTTTCTGACATGTCGCGTTACGACGGGTTCGACCGGGTGAGGATTCGGGACTGACCCGAAAGAAGCCACACTCCTACGGACGGGGATCCGGCAACTCAACGAAAAGGGGGGAGGGACGATGGCGGAGCATCCACTGATCTATCTGGAAGGTTTGAGCAAGGTGTTCTACACGGAGGAGGTGGAGACGCACGCGCTGTCGAACATCAATCTGTCGATCGCGACGGGTGAGTTCGTGTCGATCGCGGGGCCGTCGGGGTGCGGCAAGACGACGCTGCTGTCGATTTTGGGGCTGCTCGATAGCCCGACGGCGGGCAAGTACCTGCTCGACGACACACCGGTGGAGAACCTGACGGCGAGTCAGCGGGCGAAGATCCGCAACCAGGCGATCGGCTTCATCTTCCAGGCGTTCAACCTGATCGGCGATCTGACGGTCTACGAGAACGTGGAGCTTCCGTTGACCTACCGGGGCATGCCGGGCAGTGAGCGTAAGGAGCGAGTGCAGGCGGCCCTGGAGCGCGTGGGCATGGCGCACCGGATGGGTCACTATCCGAGCCAGTTGAGCGGGGGTCAGCAGCAGCGAGTGGCGGTGGCGCGGGCGATCGTGGGCAAGCCGTTGATCCTGCTGGCGGACGAGCCGACGGGAAACCTGGACTCGAAGAACGGCAACGCGGTCATGGAGCTCATGAAGGAGCTTCACGACGAGGGGGCGACGATCTGCATGGTGACGCACGATCCTCGCTACGCGCACATGGCCGACCGGAGCGTGCACCTCTTCGACGGTCAGGTCGTCAGCGAAGACGACGCCCGCAAGGCGGCCGAGCTCAACGAGGCCGGCTTCGACGTCGCAACCTAGCCTAGGCACACAGGGTGGGGTGGGGTGTGGGCCCGAAGCCACGGCTTCGGGCCCTTCGTGCATGAACGATTCACACAGGTGTGGTGTCGCAGCAGCCGAAACCCGCGACCGGTACTAGGTTTACGCCTTCGAAGGGCGGGTGGGGCGGACATCAAAGCGAACGGATGGGTGGATGATCAAGCTTCGAAACATCGAGAAATCGTACAAGACGGGAGCGGGCGAGACGTTCGTTCTGCGAAGGATCTCCAGCGAGATCCAACAGGGCGAGTTCGTCACGATCATGGGGCCGTCCGGGGCCGGTAAGTCCACACTCCTCTCGATCCTCGGGATGCTCGACGCCGACTGGCGCGGTGAGTACTACCTCATGGGAGAGCCCGTGCACGCCATGAAGCCCAGGTCGCGCATCGAGCTCAACAAGCGCTACATCGGCTTCGTCTTTCAGCAGTATCACCTACTCGACGATCTGAACGTCTACGAGAACCTCGAGATTCCGCTGTCGTACCGGAACGTGAAGCGAAAGGAGCGACAGGGCATCGTGGCGGACGCGTTGGATCGCTTCCAGATCGTGGGGAAGAAGGACCTTTACCCCAGTCAACTCTCGGGCGGTCAGCAGCAGCTCGTCGCGGTCGCTCGCGCGATCATCGCGGAGCCGGCGGTGATCCTCGCCGACGAGCCCACAGGAAGCCTGCATTCGAGCCAAGGCCGCATGATCATGGACCTGCTCAAGCAGCTCAATCGCGAGGGCACCACGATCGTTCAGGTCACGCACAACGAAGAGTACGCGGGCTACGGCGATCGCATCATCCAGCTGAAGGACGGCTGGATCGTCGACGAGTAGCGGCGTGTCCAGGGTGCTGGTGGCGGACGACCAGCCGGACGTCCTCGAGGCGCTCCGGATTCTCCTCAAGGCCGAAGGGATCGAGGCGGTCACGGCCAGTTCGCCCGCCGAGGTATGCGAGGCCGTCGAACGCGAGGAGCTCGACCTCGCCCTCATCGACCTCAATTACACCCGCGATACCACCTCCGGCCGAGAGGGTCTCGACCTCTTGACCGAGCTACGCGAGCTGGACGCGACATTGCCGATCGTCGTCATGACCGCGTGGGGCAGCGTCGAGGGCGCGGTGGAAGCCATGCGGAGGGGCGCACGGGACTACATCGAGAAGCCCTGGGACAACGATCGGCTGCTCACCACGATCCGGACTCAGGTCGAGCTGGCGAAGGCGCTGCGGCGCAGCCAGATGCTCGAGGGCGAAAACCGCCGACTGAAGGGGGAAGGGGCGCCCGAGCTCATCGCGGAATCGTCGACCATGCAGCCCGTCATCGAGCTCATCGACCGGGTGGGTCCCTCGGACGCGAACGTGTTGATCGTCGGAGAGCATGGAACCGGCAAGGAGGTCGTCGCCCGTTGGCTCCACGCGGTCTCGGCTCGGGCGAATCACGCACTCGTCGCGGTCAACGCCGGCGGCTTCAGTGAGGGAGTCTTCGAGAGTGAGCTTTTTGGACATGTACGGGGAGCCTTCACGGACGCCAAAACGGATCGGGTGGGCTGCTTCGAGCTCGCCGAGGGGGGGACGCTCTTCCTGGACGAGATCGCGAACGTACCCCTGCAGCAGCAGGCGAAGCTGCTTCGGGTGCTGGAGACCCGTGAGATTCAGCGCGTCGGCTCCTCGAAGGTGCGCAAGGTCGACGTCCGCGTCATCTCGGCGACGAACGCGAACCTGGGCGACGCGGTGGCGAGCGGCGACTTCCGCGAGGACCTACTGTATCGCCTCAACACCGTCGAGATCCGGATCCCGCCGCTCCGCGATCGACCCGAGGACATCCCACTGCTTGCCGAGCACTTCCTCCGCCAGCAAGCCGGGCGTTACGAGCGCCCTTTGGAGGGCTTTTCGCCGCAGGCGATGGCGGCGCTGCGCGCACACAGCTGGCCCGGCAACGTCCGCGAATTGCAGCACGCCGTGGAGCGGTCGGTCCTCATGGCGCGAACATCGCGGATCGAGGCGTCGGACCTCGGCCTGCGCCGCCGCGACGACGGCTCCGTCCTGATCGAAGAGCTCACCCTCGACGAGGCGGAACGGTTGATGATCGAAAAGGCGCTGGAGCGCCATCAAGGCAACGTGAGCAGGGCGGCCGATGCACTCGGTCTGAGCCGCAGCGCGCTGTATCGACGACTGCAGAGGCATGAGACAGACGTCTCGGAGTCAGATCCCGCGGAGCACGCGGACGGGGAGTAGCACCCCATGATCAACTGGTGGAAGCGCCGGACTCACGAACAGCGTGTCGTGATGCTCACGATCATGGCGGGGCTTCCAGGCGTGGCGGCGTCCCTCGCCTTCGTTTGGCTGGGCGCTTTTCCGCCGGGGGTTCAATGGACGGTATCGATCGTCCTGGTCGCCCTGTGGTCCGGGGTCACCGTCGCGCTTCGCGAGCAGATCGTCCGCCCGCTGGGTACCCTCGCGAACATGCTCGCAGCACTGCGAGAGGGTGACTTCTCCATCCGTGCACGGGTCACGGACGGGTCCGACGCGCTGTCCCTCGCGTACCTCGAGGTCAACCAGCTCGAGGAGGTGCTCCGGAACCAGCGACTGGGCGCCGTAGAGGCGACCGAGACGCTGCGGAAAGTGCTCGAGGAGATCGACGTGGCGGTTTTCGCCTTCGGCCCCAACGAGACCCTTCGCATCGTCAATCGGGCCGCCGAAAAACTCATGGGCCAACCGGGCGAGCGGCTCATTGGCAAGACCGCGACGGAGTTGAGGCTCGACGATGCGCTCGAGGGACTCGCGCCTCGGACGCTCGAGGTCTCTTTCCCAGGCGGATCGGGCCGATGGGAACTCCGCCGTAGCGTCGTGCGGCAGAAGGGATACCCCCTTCAGCTCATCGCGCTGTCCGACCTCAGCCGCGCCCTGCGCGAAGAGGAGCGTCAGGCGTGGAAGCGGATCATCCGCGTGCTCTCGCATGAGATCAACAACTCGCTCGCTCCCATCAAGTCGATCAGCGGGAGTCTGGAGAGCCTGCTGGGACGCAGCCAGCTCCCTGACGACATCGGCGAAGACGTGGAGCGCGGTTTGGCGGTGATCTCGAGCCGTGCCGAGGCATTGGGGCGCTTCATGGCTTCGTATGCCAAACTGGCGCGCCTTCCGCAGCCGGACCTGGGGCCGGTGGTGGTCTCCACGCTCGTGCACCGCGTGGCGGACCTCGAGACGCGGCTGCCCATCACGGTCATCGATGGGGATCCGGTGACCGTCCAGGCCGACGCGGACCAATTGGAGCAGGCGCTGATCAACCTCGTGCGCAACGCGGTGGACGCCACACTCGAGGCGGGAGGCGAGGAAGTGTCGCTTCGCTGGACGCGGAAGGACGGGAGCGTGCATGTATTCGTGGAGGACCGTGGGCCGGGTCTCTCGGATACCGGCAATCTGTTCGTACCGTTCTACACCACGAAGCGGGGCGGATCGGGCATCGGGTTGGTGCTTTCTCGACAGATCGTCGAGGGGCACGGCGGGTCGCTGGAGCTCGAGAACCGGGAGGCGGGGGGCGCCCGGGCACGCATGATCCTCCCCTTCGATCCGGTCGCTTGAAGCTGATGCACGCACGGGGCTTCGGCGCGCGCGGTCTGACGACGATCGGTCTGCGTCGTTCTCCCGAGATCCGTCGTCGGGGCGCATCCGGCAGGTCTGGCGGAGTGGGATCATCCCTGTGGTCTTGAGGTGGCACGGAGGGTTACCTTGTCCACGGCTCAGCGTGGACGTGAGCGTCCGCGCGGTGCGCGCCGGAGCCGAGCGCGGTCGTGGCCTTCCAAGGAGCGTCGTTCTTGCAGCATAGGCCGATCAAGGTCCTACTGGTCGAATCCGACGAGACATACGTCGATGAATTGCACGACGGCCTGGGTGTAGAACATCGCGCCTTACTCGACGTGGAGTGGGTCAGCGAGCTGAGTCAGGCGCTCGCTCGCCTCACGCGGGGTGGCTTCGATCTGGTCCTTCTGTCGCTCGATCTACCGGACAGTCAGGGAATGGTCACCTTCGATCGAGCTTATGCCTTCGCGCCGGATGTTCCCATCATCGTCATCGACGACTCGGCGGATGAGGAACGTGCGGTTTCTACCGTGCAAGCAGGCGCGCAGGATTACCTGGTCAAGAGCGAGGTGGGGCCCAGCTTTCTCGTGCGGGCGGTGCGCCATGCCATCGAGCGACATCGGCTCTTCTCGGCGCTCAGAAGCTTGTCGCTCATCGACGATCTCACGGGTCTCTACAACCGACGCGGATTCGCAGACCTCGGAGAACAGTACCTCAAGCTCGCACGGCGGTCGGGTCGTGGCGTGACGATGGTGTTTCTCGACCTCGATCGGTTCAAGACGATCAACGACTCGCTCGGGCACCACGTGGGGGATCGGGCCCTCATGAAGGTGGCCGACATCCTACGGGCCACCTTTCGGCGCTCCGACATCATCGCGCGCCTCGGGGGTGACGAGTTCGGTGTCTTGGCGCTCGAGGCTGCCGACGAGAGCTCCGAAACGCTGGTCGAACGTCTCCGCGAGCGAGTCGAGGACTTCAACGCGACGAGTCCCGAGCCCTACCAGCTCGCGGTCAGCATCGGGATGGCACACCACGATGACGATCCGCGCGTCCGGCTCGATGATTTGGTCGCGGAGGCGGACTCGGCGATGTACCGGGAGAAGCACTCGAAGCGAGCCGCAACCCTGAGGGACCGATGACCGGCGTGAACGCCGGAGCGGTTCATTGGTTGGTGCGCATCGCCGAGCGCGCGGGCCACGGTGATGTGGATCGGCCGGAGGTTTCGGCGGCGAGCGGTGCGTCCGAGGCGTGGACGCATGTGGCGCGCGCGTACGACCTGAGCGACGACGAGCTGTCCAGCCTGGTCGCCGAGTATTTCCGCCTGAATGTGGCCGACATGAGCAACGCGGACCCGAACGCGGCGTTGCTCATTCCGGAAACGATGGCGCGTAAGCACCGGGTCTTCCCGATCGCGGAAGACGATCGCTATTTCGTGGTGGCTACGTGCGACCCGACCAACGTCGAAGCGGAGCGCGCGTTGGGGTTCAGCACCGGCCGGACGCTCCTGTTCGAAGTGGCGTCTCCCGGCGCGATTCAGGACGCCATCGACGAACGGTATTCACCGGAGCGTGCGGTCGAGTCACTCCTCGGTGGCCTGGCCGAGGACGTGGGCGAAGACGCGGTCAAGCTCGTGGAGGAGATGGGCCCCGAGTCCATCACCGAGGACGACGTCACTGCGACGCCCGTCGTCAAGCTCACGAACCTCATCATCCGCGACGCGATCAACGCAGGGGCGAGCGATATTCATATCGAGCCCGGGAGGCGGCTGGGCGCCGTCCGTTACCGGGTCGACGGTGTGCTGCGCAAGCACATGGACCTTCCGATGGCCGCGCTCAACCGGATCATCTCCCGTGTAAAGGTGCTCGCGAGACTCGACATCGCGGACCGGCTTCGGCCCCAGGACGGGAAGGCTCGCGTACAGGTGAAGGCGCGCGGGTTCGACCTGCGTGTGTCCACGATTCCCGCCGGGGGCGCGGAGAAATGCGTGATCCGCGTGCTCGACTCGGGAAGCTCTCTGTCGCTCGACGACCTGGAGATCCCCGCCAACGAGCTCGAGCGTCTGCGAGACCTGATGACGAATCGGGACGGCGTCGTCGTGGTGACCGGTCCGACGGGGTCCGGAAAGACCACGACCCTCTACGGCGCCCTGCGGGAGCTGGCGGACGGGAAGGTCAACATCATGACCGTCGAGGATCCGATCGAGTACGAGCTGCCCGGCGTCACGCAGACCCAGGTCCATACCAAGCAAGGGATGACGTTCGCGAGCGCCCTTCGCGCGATGCTCCGACAGGACCCCGACGTGATCCTCGTAGGCGAGATCCGGGACAAGGAGACCGCGGTGACAGCGGCTCAGGCGGCCATGACGGGGCACCTGGTCCTGACGACGGTCCATGCGAACGACGCGGTCTCGTCGGTCGCGCGTCTCGCCGACATGGGCCTCCAGTACAGCACGATCTCCCAGGTCCTGCGCGGTGCCATCGCACAGCGGCTGCTGCGACGCGTGTGTGTGGCGTGCGCGGAGCCGGTTCGGGGTCAACTCACGCCCGACGAGCAACGACTGACGGACCGGCATGGTATCGAGCCGGTCGTACGGGCGGTCGGGTGCACCGAGTGTGGCTTCACCGGGTATCGGGGCCGCCTCCCGGTGAACGAGGTCCTAATCGGTGGTCCTCGCTTCCAAAAGGCGGTCGAGCAGCGGAAGGGGTGGGCGACCCTCAGTCGAGTGGCGCAGCAGGGCGGGATGCGTACCCTGCACGAGGTCGGGCTGGAGTGGGTCACCCAGGGCAAGACGACGCTCGTCGAGGTGGAGCGGGTCCTCGGACAAGGACTCGACGATCTGCAGGGAGAAGTACAGTCGGGCCCGCCCCGCATTCTGCTCGTCGACGACGACGAAGACGCGAGACTCCTCATGAGGTCGCTCCTGGAACGCGACGGCTACGAGGTCGAGGAGGCCGAGGACGGTCACAAGGCGCTCGACATGCTCAAGGAGGACCAGGACTTCAAGCTGATCGTCCTCGATCTGGCGATGCCGGGTCTCGATGGGCGGCAGGTACTGGACCAGATCCGAGGGTCCGTCGACACGGCCGCGCTGCCCGTGTTGATTCGGACCGCGACCGGAAACGACGAGCTCGAGGCAGAGCTCCTCGAGGCCGGCGCGGACGATTACGTCGAGAAGTCGGTCGACGCGAACCGATTCATGGCCCGCGTGCACGCGGTCACCCGGCGGGCGATGTAGCCAGCGAGGGGTTCGACCGGACGCCTTTTCGCAGGTCGACGACCTCTGGTGTGTCGGAGGCGTCACGAGCACGTAACGGAACCGTAACGCGCTGCTGCGGCACGTAACGTGCGGTTGTTCCCGCGTCACGAAGCGATGACGTTTTCGTGACTCCACGGCGGAGTCGAGAAACCCCAAACGCCTTGCCCCGGGAGAAAGACCCATGCGACGACTCTTCGTCGGGATCGCCCTCACCACCGCCGCACTGTTCGGCCCCGTCGCGCTCGAGGCGCAGCTCTCGGTCGCCGGGCGGGCCGCCGAGCTGACAATCGGCGGTCGACTCCACACCCAATACCAAGGCTCGTCGGTCGACGGTGCGGTGAACGACTTCTTCATTCGGCGTGCCCGCATCATCGTCGACGGGAGCTTCAACGACTTCTTCATGGCTCGGGTCCAGACCGAGTTCGCTGGCGGCGGCGCGTCGCTCGTCGATGCCTACGTGCAAATGAACTTCGACCAGGGCTTCCGGCTCTCGGTCGGTCAGTTCAAGCGCTCCTTCGACCTCTTCGAGCTCGTCAGCTCCACGGACCTCTCGATCATCGAGCGGGACGGACGGATTCCGGGATTCTCATCGTGCACGGGCTTGGGCTCCGTTTGCTCCTACAGCCGCCTAACCGAAGCGCTCGACTTCGCGGGACGCGATGTCGGAATCAAGATCGACGGCTCCTCGGGCACCTTCATGTACGAAGCGACCGTGACCAACGGGACGGGCATCGGGACCTCGGACGAAAATGACGGCAAATCGTTCTCGGCGCGGGCCGGTGTGGCGGCGAGCGATCAACTCACGCTTTCGGCCAGTCTGGGCGCCCACGATTACGTGGCGCCCGGCGGCGGTACAGAGCACGCGATCGCCTGGGGGGTCGATGGGCAGTGGGGCACCTGGCGGGATGGGCTCCTCGTCCAGGCGGCCCTGGTGGGCGGTGACAATTGGGAGTCGCTGAACCTGACCGACGATCCGCGGCGGTTCACGGCGTTCCAGGCCGTGGGCTCCTTCTACAGCCCGCTGCAAGGAGATCGCCTGGTCGCCATCGAGCCGGTCCTCCGTGTCAGCATCGCCGATCCGGCAGGGTCGATCGACGACGATGGCGGCACCCTGATCACGCCCGGGCTCATGTTCTACATCATGGGCAAGAACAAGATCGGCGCGAACCTCGACTACTACATGCCGCAGACCGGTGACTCGGAATTCGTCTTCCGCCTGGCGACGTTTCTCTACTTCTGATCCGAACCCCCGCCCGCGTCGAGTCGAGCGGAGCACGGAACGCCTCGCCGGGGACCCTCGGCGAGGCGAGTAGAGTATCACGCGCGGTAGAACGACCGGAGCGCAGGGCAACACGGTTCCGGTCAGATTGACACACCTGGGGGGTCTCGGCAGCTTTACAGGCTGTCGCAACGCGGGGACGGAACGGTCCCCGACGGCCCTCTCGGGGCCCAATTCTCGTTGAACCCACGCGCTCTACATGTTCAAGACTCTCCGGGGTCGGTTGTTCACCATCGCGATCATCGTCGGGATGGCCGCTTGGCAGCTCTATGCCCACAAGACCGAGACTGGTCAGTGGCTCAAGCTGGGCCTCGATCTCCAGGGTGGTATGCACCTCGTTCTGGAGGTCGACGACCCCGACAGCACGATGACGTCGGAAGCGAAGTCCGACATGATCGACCGTGTCGATCGCATCATCCGGACCCGCATCGACGAGTTCGGGGTCGAAGAGCCGCTCATCCAGAAGGTCGGGGGTGAGCGCCTGATCGTCGAGCTCGCCGGCATCGACGACGAAGATCAGGCGAAAGGTATCGTGCAGCGGAACGCCTTCCTCGAGTTCAAGCTCGTCCTGCCTACTGCGGAGTTCGAGCAGGCGCTGTCGCGCATCGACCGCACGATCGTCGCCACGCTCGGCGTCGATTCCATCCGAGCGCTCGGACGCGACGTGGTCGACGAGGGTGACGATCTCCAAGACCTGCTCTTCGGGACGGACACCGCTCAGGCCTCGGACAGTTCGGCCGCCGACCCCGCGACGGCCGCGGCCGACTCCGCGGCGGCCATCGAGGACGCGCTTCGGCCCTTCTCGTCTCTTCTCGCGTTCGGTGACGCGGAAGGCACGTTTTTCGTGGCTGCCGAGGATCGCCCGATCGCCGAGCAGTTTCTCGCAATGGAAGAGGTGGAGCGCGCCTTCCCGAGGGGCCAGATCCTGCTTTGGGGCGGGGACCTGGAGGCGCAGGGCGCCCGCAACTACTACCGGCTGTACGTGCTCGAAGAGGAGTCGTTTCTCACCGGTGAGGAGCTCGAGGACGCCACGGCGGGTCGGGATCCCCAGTTCAACCAGTCGCAGGTGCAGTTCGAGCTGTCTCGTGCCGGCGGTCGCCGGTTCGCGCGCTTCAGCGGCGCCCACGTCGGTGATTTCCTGGCGATCGTCCTCGACAACGAGGTCATGAGTGCCCCGGTCATCCGGGACCGGATCGGCGCTCGGGGTCAGATCGAGATGGGGCAGGGCACGCCGTTGGAAGAAGCCCGAGACCTCGCGCTTGTGCTTCGCGCCGGCGCGCTTCCCGCCCGCATCAACATCATCGAAGAGCGTACGGTCGGACCGTCACTCGGTCAGGACTCGATCGATCAAGGCACGATGGCCGGCATGGTCGGCATCGGCATGGTGGTCGTCATCATGATCACGTACTACGGCATGGCCGGTCTGCTGGCGGTGGGCGCCCTGGGCGTCTACGTGCTGTTGGTGCTCGGCGGTTTGGCCGGCATGAACGCCACACTCACCGTGCCGGGTATCGCGGGTCTCATCCTCTCGATCGGGATGGCGGTCGACGCCAACGTCCTGATCTTCGAGAGAATTCGAGAGGAGCTATCCCACGGTCGGGCGACTCGGACGGCCGTCGACGAGGGATTCCAGCACGCTCTGTCCGCGATCGTCGACGCGAACATCACCACCCTCATCACGGCGTTGATTCTCTTCCAATTCGGCACGGGTCCGGTCCGCGGCTTCGCGGTGACCCTGTCCATCGGAATCGTCGCCTCCTTCTTCTCGGCTCTTTTCGTGACCCGCTCCTTCTTCCTCGCCTACCTGGCGGGTAAGAAGGCCTCGGATCCGATCAGCATCTGACGCGGGCAGCATGAAACTCTTCCATAACGCCTCGTACAAGTTCATCGAGCAACGCAAAGCGGCGTATGTCGTATCGTCGATCGTTCTGCTGGTCGGGATCGGTGCGATGGTCGGCAACATTGTCACCCTCGGGAGCTGGCAGAACTACGGCGTCGACTTCCTGGGCGGCTCGCTCGTGCAGGTTCGCTTCTTCGAGCCGATCACCGATTCCGAGCTCCGGGAAGCGCTCGGCGGCGCGTCGGCGCCCCCGATTACCCAGTTCGGGGGTGAGGGTACGGGGGAATTCGTGATCCGGGCTCCACTCGACGAGAGCGTCTCGATCACGGCGGTGGCCGACAACCTCGAGGCGCTGATCCGCACGAACCTGCCGGATCGCGCGTTCGAGGTCGAGCGGACGGAGTTGGTCGGGGCGAAGGTGGGAGGCGAGCTACAGCAAAAGGCCCTCCTGGCGGTCCTGTTCTCCTTCGTGCTGACCCTGGTGTATCTGGCGTTCCGGTTCGAGTTGCGCTTCGGCCTCGCGGCCGTCATCGCGACCTTCCACGACATCATGATCACGCTCGGCTTCCTGGCGCTCTTCCGGGTCGAGATCGCGCTGCCGACCGTGGCCGCGATCCTCACCATCCTCGGATACTCGCTCAACGACACGATCGTGGTGTTCGACCGGATTCGCGAGAACATGAACATGAAGGGCGCCCGTAAGCGGGATCCCGTCGACCTGGTCAATCAGTCGATCAACGAGACGCTGCCGCGCACGGTGCTCACGTCGGGCACCACGCTCGCGGTGCTCTTCGCCCTCCTGATCCTGGGCGGAGCGGTCATCCGAGACTTTACCATCGTGCTGATTCTCGGAGTCGTGATCGGAACGTATTCGTCGATCTTCGTTGCCTCCCCCGCGCTGATCGAGATTCAGAAGCGCTGGGGCGTTGGCAAGAGCTCTTCGGAGAAGAAGGCACGCCCACAGCCCGCGACGGTGTGATCGAGTACTTCGACAGCCACTGCCATCTGACCGACGCCGCCTTCAGGGACGACCTGGAGGCGGTGTTTCGTAGGGCCTCCGATGCCGGAGTGACGCGCATGGTTTCCATCGCGTCCAACGTGGATGACGCCCGCGCGGCCGCGCGGCTCGCTGGGGGCCGGGACGGCCTTTGGTCGACTGCGGGGGTTCATCCCCACGAAGCGGGGGATGCGGCGGATGACGCCATCGACGCCCTGCGCGCCCTCGTCGGCGAGCACCGGGAGGTGGTCGCGGTCGGAGAGACCGGGCTCGACTATTTCTACGACAACGCCGCGCGCGCTGTTCAACGCAGGCTGTTCGAGAAGCACTTGGAGCTCGGCGCGGAGACCGGACTCCCGGTCGTGGTGCACGCGCGCGACGCCGATGCCGATGTCGCCGCGGCGCTCGCGGGTATGCCGCCCCGGACCATCGGTGTACTCCACTGCTTCACGGGCGGCGCGCAGGCATTCGAGCGCGCGATGGAAGCCGGCTGGTATGTGTCTTTTTCCGGGATCGCTTCCTTCAGGTCGTTCGAGCCAATCGACCTTCTTCGTGAGGTCCCGGAGAATCGGCTCCTGATCGAGACGGATTCCCCGTACCTCGCGCCGGTTCCACATCGCGGTCGGAGGAACGAGCCTGCCAACGTTGCACACGTCGCCGCGGCGGTTGCTGCCCACCTCGGGTGTGCCCTCGATGAGCTGGCGTCGCGTACGACGGCGAATGCGCGCCGCTTCTACGGGGTAGCGTAGCGTGGCTCGGCGGATTCACGTGCTCCCGGATGCGGTCGCGAATCAGATCGCCGCAGGCGAAGCGGTCGAGCGGCCTGCATCGGTGGTGAAGGAGCTCGTCGAGAACGCTTTGGACGCCGGCGCGACGCGCGTCGAGATCGCGATCGAACGAGGCGGCAAGCGCCGGATCCGGGTGAGCGACGACGGGGTGGGCATGGGCCGCGAAGACGCGTTGCTGTCGCTGGACCGTCACTCGACCTCGAAGATCACGCAGGCGAGCGACCTCTCCGGAGTGCGAACCTTCGGCTTTCGCGGGGAGGCGTTGCCGTCGATCGCGGCCGTCTCGCGCATGACGCTCGAGACCTGGGACGGCTCGGAAGAGTCGGGTACCCGGGTCACGGTCGCGGGTGGGGGCATCTCGGACGTGTCCGATGTCGTGCGGCGACGCGGGACCACGGTGGATGTGCATAACCTCTTCTACAACGCGCCGGTCCGGGCACGATTCCTCAAGTCGGTGAGCGCGGAAGCTCGAGCGATCAACGAGGTGGCGACTTCGTTGGCGCTGGCCAATCCGTTGGTGGCGTTCCTACTCACCTCGGATGAACGGGTACTGCTCGAGCTCCCAGCCTCCAAGGACGCGGCAGGGCGCGTGACCCAGGTCTGGGGTGGCGAGCAGGGGACAACCCTGATCGCTGCTTCGGGCTCGGATCAGGCGTGCACGATGCGCGGACTGATCCAGCGGCCGGACGCTGCCAAACCCGGGGCTCGGCGAAGCTACCTCTTCGTGAATGGCCGGCCGTTCCGATCGACCGACCTGGTGCGGGCCGCGGAGCGAGGGTACCGCACGACGATTCCGCCCGGGGCGCGCCCCTGGATCTTCCTCTATCTGCAGGTGCCGGGCGAGCAGGTGGACGTGAACGTGCACCCGGCGAAGGCGGAGGTTCGGTTCCGCGAACAGAGCCGAGTGGAGGCCGTAGTGGAGAACGCGGTCCGCGCGGCCCTCGACGACGAAGGCAGCGCGGCGACGTTCGATCAGCAGCTGGAGGCTCCCCGCTCGATGGTGCGAGAGACCGCGGGCGACGACGACGGCTCGTCCGAGGATGACGGGCCGTCGCGGGCGGCGCCCGACACCCAGATGGCGCTCTTCGTTTCGGACGCGGGCGCCGAGCCCGGCTCGACGCGGGGCGCCTCGGAGGCCGGGCCGCCGCTTCCCGAGCCGGGCGCTCGGCGGCCTCGCCTCTGGCAGGTGCTCGACACCTACGTACTCGCCGAGACGCGCGACGGGATCCTGATCGTCGATCAGCACTCCGCGCACGAACGGATCCTCTTCCAGAGGCTCATGGACGGGTTCGAGGCCGGCGGGCAGGAGAGCCAGCGCCTCCTCTTTCCGCTCACGCTGCGCCTGACGCCTCCCGAGGTCGAGCTCATCGAGAACTTGGGCGGACTCCTCGCTCGAGCGGGATTCGAGGTCGAGGGGTTCGGTGGGGACACCGTCATCGTTCACGCAGTGCCCAATCCGCACCGCTACTTCGATGCGGAGCGCGCCTTCCGCGAGATGGTCGCCGAGCTGACGAACGGTTCGGAGCTGGTGCGCTCGGCGCGCAATCAGCACGAGCGGATCGCGATGACGTTCGCGTGCAAGAGCGCGATCAAGGCCGGGCAGAAGCTCTCCGACGCCGAGATGCAGGAGCTCTTCGATCAGCTCTTCGCCACCGAGCTGCCCCATCACGACGTTCATGGGCGTCCCACGGTGGTCCGGCTGTCGGGAACCGAGCTGGAGCGGAAGTTCGGGCGCTCGTGACCACCGCGCCTCGCTTCTTAGCGATCACCGGGCCCACCACCTCGGGAAAGACGGCCCTGTCGTTGGCGCTTGCCCAGCGGGGTCCCGTGGAGATCGTCTCCATGGACTCGCGCCAGGTCTATCGGGGGATGGACATCGGCACCGACAAAGTCGGGCCGGAGCCCCGCGCGCTCGTGCCGCATCACGGGCTCGATCTCGTCCGGCCGGACGAGCGCTACTCGGCGGGACAATTCGCCCGAGACGCGAGGCGGTGGATCGACGACATCGGGGGGCGCGGTGCGCTTCCGCTCCTGGCGGGCGGCACCGGCTTCTTCCTGCGCGCCGTCGTGACACCGATCTTCGAAGAGCCGCCGGTGGACGAGGGCCGCCTCGATCGACTACGAGCCTGGCTCGGGGCGCAGCCCCGTGAGCGCCTGGCTGCGTTTGTCTTGGCGCTCGATCCCGAGCGGGCGGAGCTGTCGATGGAAGGCGGTCCCCAACGAATGAGTAGAACGATCGAGGTCGCGCTCCTCTCCGGCGTGCCACTCTCGCGGTTGCATCGCGAGGCACGCGCCGATGGACCGCCGGTCCCGGGGGTCATCGTGCTCCTCGAGCTGACGCGCGACGAGATCGATCGACGAATCGAGGTGCGGCTGCGGCGGATGGTGGATCGCGGACTGGTCGACGAGGTACGTGGGTTGGTCGACCAGGGCTACCGGGAGTCCGATCCGGGCATGAGCGGCACCGGATACCGTGAGATGCTGGGGCACCTGAGAGGGGAGAAGACGTTGGACGAGGCCATGGAAGAGATTCGGCACAACACGCGAAGGTATGCACGGAGGCAGCTCACCTGGTTCAGGCATCAGCTACCCGGGGGGGTGCGGCGAATCGATGCCACGTTGCCCCTCGAAGAACAGGTCTCCGCGGCCATGAGCGCCGTGCGTTCGTTCGGGCTGGCGTGGCCGGCGAACGCGAAGTCGGGATCGGGCGTCGGCCCCTCGCCGACCGAACGGGGGTGAGGCGATGAAGATCGGAATCACGTGTTACCCGACGTATGGCGGCTCGGGGGCGGTCGCGACCGAGCTGGGTATCTCGCTCGCCGAGCGGGGGCATGAGATCCACTTCATCTCGTATGCC
>JAOTVL010000165.1 GCA_029863525.1 Gemmatimonadota bacterium | reverse complement strand
AACCGCGAGCCCCGCGAGTAGCGAGAGGCCGACGAGCACGAGGTGCCGCCTCGTCTGGGTCCACGTATCGGCGCGCCGATCCCAGAGGTAGCGGAGGAACGATCCCTCTCCGCGGCTCCCGGCGGCCGTGATCCCCACTTCGACTCGGCCGGCGCCGTCGACGAGCGACAGATCCGCGAGCGCGTCCGCCGCGACGACGGCTACGTCCTCGGCGTCGATTTCGACCCGGCGGTTCAGCGAGCGCATGAACGGCTCATCGATGCGTCCCGAGAGCTCGGTGAGTGCGGCGACCACACCGGGCTCTTCCGTCGCGATGCGGCGACTCACGAGCGCCGCCGCGTCGTAGGGCGGGAAGAAGCCCCGATCGTCCTCGAGCACGGCCAGGTTGTACCGCTCGATCTGGCCATCCGTCCCGTAGCCATCGATCCAATCCACGGCCGCCTCCGAAAGCGCCTGATACTTCACGGCTTGCACGAGCGGGCGAACGGCGCCGGGCGAGAGTCCGTAGACGGCTCGCAGGCCGGGCAGCCCGTCCGCCCGGCCAATGAAGTCGGGGCTGAGCCCGGCGACGAGTCCACCGGCAACTCTGGTGAGGTCGGAGAGCGTCGTGAGCCCCAGTGAATCGGCCGTCTGTGGTCGCACGGCGATGGCGTACGTATTCTCGAAGCCGAGGGGCGGGAGCCATCGAACGCCCCACTGCTCCTCGAAGACCGTCGCGACACGCGCGAACGCCTCGATCGAGCTCGCCGGCGGCTGCTCGGCGAGGATCGCGAGCAGCCCCGTGCCCGTGTACTCCGGGTAGACGTCGATCGCGCCCGTGCGTAGCGCTCCGAACGCGATCTCCGTCGACCCCAAACCGGGGCGCCGCTCGACCGAGAATCCACGATTCTCGAGCAGCTGGGCGAACATCTCGCCCAGGATGTACGACTCGGCGAAGATCTTGGTGCCGACGATGACGGGCGCCGGCCGGCCGGCCAGGGGCGCTCGATCGGATACGGCCTGACCGGGCGGAGCCTGCGCGCGCAGGTGTCCGGGGCCGAGGAAGGCACCCAACAAGGGGAGCACGCCGGCGAGGACAGCGGCGCGAGGGCGCCGTGCCGCGGCGCTGGGGGCCCGGCGCTTCACCCGACACCAGCCTTGTCCAGGAGCTCGCGTACGTAGTGCGTGTCGGGTCCCCGCAGTAACTCCTCGGCCGGCCCGATCTGCTCGAGGCTGCCCGATTTCATGACCGCGACCTGATCGGCCAGCTGGAAAGCTTCCCGCAAGTCGTGGGTAACCAGCAGGACCGTGAGCCCGAGCCGGGCTTGCAGCTCGGCGAAGACGCGTTGCACGTCCACGCGGGTGATCGCGTCCAGCGCACCGAACGGCTCATCCAGTAAGAGGACCCGCGGCTCGTCCGCGAGCGCCCGGGCGAGTGCGACCCGCTGTCGCTGACCCCCGGAGAGCTCGCGGGGCCACCGGGATCCGAACTCCGAGGGGGAGAGCCCCACGAGGTCGAGCGACGCCCTGGCTCGCTCTTGCGCGTCGGGGCGACCGTTGAGCGTCGGCACGAGGGCTGCGTTGCGTTCGATGGTCCAATGCGGAAGGAGACCGCCGTCCTGCTGCACGTACCCAACCGACCGGCGAAGCTCGACCGCGTCCGCGCTGGCGACGTCACGACCGGCGACGGTCACCCGGCCTGCGTCTGGTCGTACCATGCCGTTGAACATCCGGAGGAGCGTCGTCTTGCCCGATCCACTTTCTCCGACCAGCGCCGTGCAGGTCCCCTCCGACACGGAAAGGGAGACGGCGGCGAGCGCCACTACGGAGCCGTATTTCTTCGCGGCACCTTCGGCTTGGAGGCTCGGGCGAGGCCGGGTCACTTGGCCACCTCGGGGAACTCGGAACGGATCGGCATCGATTGAGTCAGGAGTCGTTCGGCGTGGTCTTGGGTTTCAGGGCTTCCTAGGTTACGCCGGTTCTTCCGCACACTCCACGCCCGGGCATGGATCTTCACAACGGACGGGCCCTCACCGGGGCCGAGATCGTGACACTGCTCATCGAGGCGCGGGCACGGACACTCCTGCTGACCGCAGCGCTCTCGGAGGAGGACCTGAGACGCCAACACGACGCGCTCATGAGCCCCATCGCATGGGACCTGGGCCACATCGCGCACTTCGAGGATGTGTGGCTCCGGCAGAACGCGCACAGCGGTGATCACGGCTCGGAAGGACTGAGCGGCATCTACGACCCGTTCACGAATCCGCGATCTGTCCGCGACGAATTGCCGCTTCCTTCACTGATGGAGGTCCGTCGCTTTCTCGGGGAGATTCGGCGCAAGGTACTCGAAGGACTCGAAAGCCTCCCACTCGACGGAAGGGGCGCCGACCGAAGGTCGAGACTGCTCTCGGACGGCTTCGTCTTTCGCATGGTGCTGCAGCATGAGTACCAGCACAACGAGACGATCCTGCAGACGCTCCAGCTCAAGCAGGGCGACCCGTACCGGGCTCCGAGGGCGTTGGAGCCGCCGGAACCGCACCCCGGCGCGCCTGAACCCGGAGCAATGGTCCGGTTTCCTGGAGGGACGGTGCTCATCGGCACGGACGACCGGTCCACCGCTTACGACAACGAGCGGCCGGCCCACGAGGTCGAGCTCTCCCCCTTCTGGATCGATGCGTATCCGGTCACCAACGGCGAGTACGTCGACTTCGTCGACGACGGGGGGTACGAAGACGCGACACACTGGTCCGAGGCCGGGTGGGTTTGGCGCACGAAGGAGGGGCTCGAGACGCCCAAGCACTGGACGCAGTCCGGTCGAGGCTGGCAGGAGCGCTTCATGGACAAGGAAACGACGCTCGATCGGCTCAGACCGGTGAGCCACGTCTGCTACTGGGAAGCGGAAGCGTACGCCCGTTGGGCGGGAAAGCGTCTTCCGACGGAGGTGGAGTGGGAGGCAGCCGCCGCATGGGACCCGGGCCGAGGGCAGGCACGGAGCTACCCCTGGGGAGAAGAGCCTCCGACAGCCCTGCACGCGAACCTCGACGCTCTGCTCTTCGAGACCACGCCAGTGGGCTCGTATCCGAGCGGATGTTCAGCCCTCGGTTGCTGGGACATGCTCGGCAACGTCTGGGAATGGACTTCGTCGGATTTCCGCGGTTATCCCGGCTACGAAACCTTCCCCTATCCGGAGTACTCCGAGGCGTTCTTCGGCGAGGAGTACAAAGTGCTCCGCGGTGGCTCTTGGGCCACGCGGTTCGGTGCCGTCCGAAATACTTTTCGAAACTGGGATTACCCCATTCGCCGCCAGATCTTCAGCGGAGTACGGTGCGCCCGCGATGACTGACGACACCGGAACGAACGTGACCACCTCAAACGACGAGCGAACGCACGCCGAGGAGTTGGCCATCGTGCTGAACGGGCTGCGCCGACCGGTAAAGCGGATCGCGACCAAATACCACTACGACGAGCACGGGTCTCGGCTCTTCGAACAGATCACCGAACTCGACGAGTACTACCTGACGAGGACCGAGCGGGCGTTGCTCGAGCGCTGGATGCCCGCGTGGGTCGCCGACCTCGAGCCACGAACGCTCGTGGAACTCGGCGCGGGTAGCGCCGAGAAGTCACGGATCATTCTCGACGCGATGGTCTCCGCCGGCTGCGGTGAGGCGTACGTTCCGGTGGACGTTTCGGCCGACTTCCTCGGGAAGACTACAGATACGCTGCGCGCTGAGTACCCGGGGCTGGAGATCGTCCCCGAAGTAGCTGACATCAAAGAGCCACTCGATTTGGTCATCGGGCTCCCACATCCGCGCTGGGTTGCCTTCTTAGGCAGCACGCTCGGCAACTTCGACGGAGTGGAGGCGAGCCGGCTGTTGGGCCGAATCGCAGCGCGGCTGCACGACGGCGACCGATTCTTGCTGGGGGTCGACCTGCGCCCCGGGCCGAAGAAGTCCATCGAGCGCGTGGAGGCCGCGTACAACGACCCGAAAGGTGTCACCCAACGCTTCAGCCTCAACATCCTGGCGGTCGTCAACCACGAATTCGGGAGTGATTTCGACCTGGATCGCTTCGTGCACCGGTCACGATACAACGTGGCAGAGGGTCGAATCGAAACCGAGCTGGTTTCGCTGACAAATCAGGTTGTCCACTTTCCGGGCGATCACCGGATCGTGCTGCAGAAAGGTGAACCAATCCGCACGGAGATCAGCTCCAAGTACGACCGAACGACCATCGACGGTCTCTTCGAGGGCGCCGGTCTGGTGGTCGATCGTTGGATCGAGGACGACGAGGGTCTCTACGCGCTCGTGCTCAGCGGACCCGCCGCCTGAACTGGAACGAAATCCAGACTGGCGCCTTCTCGGTTCCCCCGCTGGGCCGCGTCCTTGTGACCGCCGTCGAGGCGAATCACGAATCACTTCGGGGGGAGCCCACCGGCGAACGCGACCGCCGGCTTCAGCCACTCACGGAGAGCTCCGTCGGAGCCCAAGCCGCCGATCCCGACGTAGACCATGCCGCGCAAGGCCCGGCCAGTGAAGTCCATCTCGCGGGCATGAGGCTTCGCGAGCACGTCCTCGTATCCCTCGGGGCCGACGCGCAGCATGAGCTCCTCGCCCACGATGCCGCAGCACATGTTGCCCCCGAGCAGGAAACAGAGACCGCCGAACATCTTCTTCTCGGTCAAGTCACGGCGATCGGCGAGCACCTCACGAACGCGTTGGGCCAGCCCTTCGTCGTATGCCATGGGTCGATCCTCCTCGGCGGAACGCTAGGCGGAAGCGGCTCCCTTCATGGGAAGATCCGCTTCCAAGAAATCGTGTAGCGCCCGATCACGAAGCCGCCGATCGCGCCGGCGGTGCCGAACACCGTTCCCCACCGAATGGCACCCGCCCGCTCCGAGTTCTGGCATCCGGTTGGTGTCCGACAGTCGAAGGACGCGACCATCATGCCTGCCACCGAGCCGACCAGGATTCCGGCGCCGAGACCCCACAGCGTCCCCTGGATCGGGTGCCGGCCCTCGACCTGAAGCGTCCGGATTTCGTCCAGATACACCGGAACCACTTCGCCCTGGTACCCGATCACGACGAGGTCTTCCCCCAACTCCCGGAAGGTCCCTTCGGCGATGAACAGCACGGGCGTCGTGACCCGCACCCCGGTGTTCGGCGCCATTCGAGAGAAGAGCTCGAGCAGTCGATTGGAGCGCTCACCCGGATCGGGCTGCGCCGACGACGCCGAGGCGAACAGCCCCATGCCCGCGAGGCCGATGATGAGCCCGACCTTGACCGAGTGGCCCAGGGGCCGGGCGCCATGCCCGTCCATCACTTGTTCATCTTCGCCTCGGCCCCCCGCTACATCTTGGGAAGGGTCACGCCTTGCTGCTTCATGTACTTGCCCTTGCGATCCGCGTACGCGATCTCCGGTTCCTCGTCTCCTTCGAAAAAGAGGAGCTGCGCGATCCCCTCGCCACCGTACACCTTCGCCGGCAAAGGCGTGGTGTTCGAGATCTCGAGCGTGAGAAAGCCTTCCCACGTCGGCTCGAGGGGCGTCACGTTCACGATGAGCCCGCAGCGAGCATACGTGGACTTGCCCACGCACACGACCAAGACGTCGCGCGGAATGCGGAAGTACTCCTCCGTCCTGGCGAGCGCGAACGAATTCGGAGGAATGATGCACTCCTGGGCATTGATGTCGACGAACGAACGGTCGTCGAAGTTCTTGGGGTCGACGAGTGAGTTGTGGACGTTCGTGAAGACCTTGAACTCCGAGGAAACCCGAATGTCGTAGCCGTAGGACGAGATCCCGTAGGAGATCTTGCCCCCGCGGACCTGACCGGTCTCGAACGGCTCGATCATTCTGTGCTCCTCGCACATCCGGCGGATCCACTTGTCGCTTTTTATGGGCATCGACGACGACTCTCCAGGGGTTTCGAGCGGGGTTCGTGCGCGGACGCGAAGAAGGGCACGATGCTGCCGCGGGCGGCCCAAGATAGACGCGTTGGTGAAGGCCGGTCAAACCCACGGAAATCCCCGAAAATCGTCGCTTCCTCCGGTTGACACTGTCCCCGCGCCTCGGGTAAGTTTTGCCCGGCCTGACCACCTCGTGAACATTTTCACAAACCCAGGCGTTCCATGTCGGGAGCTTATCTCCCCCTCCTCATACTGTTCGGCGTATCCATCGTGAACGCCCTCGGTATGGTGGTCACGTCCCACATTCTGAACCCTCGACGTGATACGCCCCAGAAGTTGATGCCTTACGAGTCGGGCATGATCCCGCTCGGGTCTACGCGATCCCGGTTCTCGGTGAAGTTTTACATGGTCGCCATCAGCTTCATCGTCTTCGACCTGGAGACGATCTTCCTGATTCCCTGGGCTGTCCAAATGCGCGAGCTGGGGTGGAGCGCCTTCTTGGCGATGAGCATGTTCGTGGCCGTTCTCGCGATCGGGCTCATCTACGAGTGGAAGAAAGGAGGTCTCGAATGGGACTAGGAGACATGCTTCCCGGTGGTGGCGCGGCGAAGACCAGCGGCGGAATGTTCGGCCCCGGTAGCCCGACCT
>JAOTVL010000045.1 GCA_029863525.1 Gemmatimonadota bacterium | reverse complement strand
TTCTCGGGCACGAGCTACTGGGCGGTGTTCGCGGTCTTCTTCCCCGCAGCCACCGGAATCCTCGTCGGGGCGAACATGTCCGGCGAGCTCGCGAACCCGCGAAAGAGCATACCCATCGGAACGCTCTCGGCGATCGGCCTGAGCTCGGCCATTTATGTGGCGCTCGCGTTCTGGGCCGCCAAAGCGGCGACGCCGGATGAGCTCGTCTCCGACTACACGATCATGATCGAACGCTCGCTCTGGGGGCCGGCGGTGTTGGCGGGCCTCCTCGGCGCGACGTTCTCGTCTGCCCTTTCGTCTCTCGTCGCAGCGCCGCGCATCCTCCAGGCTCTCGCGCGTGACCGACTCGTTCCCGCCGGTCCGTGGCTGGCGAAGCGCTCGGAGGGTGAGCCTCGCCGGGCGATGCTCGTAACCGGGGTGATCGCGCTCTCGGCGCTCATGGTGCGGGACCTGAACGTCGTCGCACCGCTCATCACGATGTTCTTCTTGATTACCTATGCCGTCGTCAACCTGGTGATGCTCGCGGAAAGCAGCCTCGGCCTCATGAGCTTCCGACCCACGCTCGCGATCCCTCGGGTCGTGCCGGCGCTCGGTACCCTCGGCTGCGTCTTCGCCATGTTCATCGTGAATCCGACCTTCTCGCTCTTCGCGGTGGGCATCGTAGGCGGGATCTACATGTGGCTGAGCTGGCGCGGCCGGGCTCCGCTCACCGGTACGGTCCGTAGCGGCATCTTCGTCGCGTTCGCCGAGTGGGCAGCCGCGAAGGTCATCGAGCACGACCTCACCACCGCGCGCGCCTGGAAGCCCAGCCTCGTCGTTCCCATCCGGGACCCCACCCGCCTGCGGGGGGAGTTCCGGATCCTCGTCGACATCTGCAAGCCCGAAGGGGCAATGAAGATCCTCGGAATCGCGACCAACGAGACGGTCGGGGATCTTACGCCGCGGGTGGAGAACCTGACGCGCTCGTTTCAGAAGGCGGGGGTCATGACCACCGCCTCGATCATCGACTCCGCCGACTTCACTCTTGGCATCGTCACGGGGCTCCAGGCGCTCAGGAGCGCGTTCTTTCGTCCGAACGTGCTCTTCCTGAAGCTGCCCGCCGAGCCAGAGCGTCACGCGGAGATCACCCAGCTCATGCGTGAAGCCAAGCGCCTCAGGATTGGCACCATGCTTCTCGGTTACCACGGAACGGCCGGCTTCGGACGCCAGCGGGTCGTCAATCTCTGGCTGTCACCGCGCTCGGCCAGGCAGACGGTGAGGCAGTACCTGGATCGGACCAACCAGAACCTCGCCATCATCACCGCGTTGCGCGTCACGCGCGCGTGGGCCGGTGAGCTGAATCTGATCACGGTCGTCTCCGCCGACGCGGAGGTGGCCGAGGCTCGCCGAGCGCTCGAGGAGGTCGTGGATTTGTGTCGCATCCCGGGCGGAGCGCGCGTGCATGTCATGGTGGGCGACTTCGGGTCGGCGCTGGCCCTTGCCACGCAGGCGGATCTGGAGCTATTCGGGTCCAGCCACGAACGTCCCCTCGAGTTCATGGCGGGACTCGTACGCGAGACGCGCGCGACCTGCATGTTCCTCGCTGATTCGGGGGAAGAGGACGCGCTGGCCTGAGGCGCAACAATTGCCGCGACTGGCAACGAATGTTGCACCTTCCCCCCCGCCAGACCCGAGGCAGATTGCCCGTTCGCCGTGTCCTGCGGGGCTTCCGATCATTTTGGTACGCCCCGGCATGCCCGTTGCGACCGATGCGGTCCCACACGGTAGCGGTGGCGTAGAGCCGCAGGAGACCGGGGGGCGCCGACACAATGGTGAAGGCTGCTTTCCCGCCTGGGTGAAGCGTCGGCCCCGCAGTCAAAACGGGGTCCCATCCGCGGTCTTTCACGTTCACGTTCGCGGCCCGTCGGGCCGGGGGGGAATCATGCAGTCACTATTGACGCGCTTCTGGCACGATGAATCGGGCCAGGGGCTGACCGAGTACGCGCTGATCCTGGCGCTGATCTCGATCGGTCTCATCGCGGTCCTGGTTATTTTCCGGGACGCGATCGGGCAGATCTTCGACCGGATCGCACAGGTCCTCGAAGGGGCGCCCTCTGAAGGGTACTCGCCGGGCAGCTGAATCTGGCCCGGTATCGGTTTCGCCTTCAGGCGTCGGGTGACGGACTCGTTTCGTTGCCCGGCGCCCGTCGGCGGCTCCGCCGCGGCCCGGTTCACACCGGACACGTATCATGCTTTCGCACGCACTCGCCCCCTCAGGCCCCCTTTCGGTCGTTCTGATTGCGGTCCTCGTCCTCTCCGTCTGGTTCGACGTGAGCGCGCAGAGGATTCCCAATTGGCTCACGGCCGGTGGGCTGATCGGCGCTCTCGCTTTGAGAGCGGCCGTCGGGCCCGAGGCTTTAGGCGTCGGCGTCCTCGGGGGCGCCCTCGGGTTCGCCTTGGGCATCCTCCTCTTCGCCGCCGGCGCCATGGGAGCGGGAGACGGAAAGCTGCTGGCCACTGTCGGCGCGTTCCTCGGGCTGGACGCCTTCATCCGCTGTCTCCCCTTGATCGGGGCATTCGGCGGATTGCTCGCCCTCGCCATGACATTCCGCGGCGGGACGATCATCCCTACGCTCATCCGATTCCGCGAACTCCTCTTCTATGTGGTCACGTTCGGCCGAATCGGAGAGCGGCGGACACTCGCCACGCCAGGCGCCGTGACGGTGCCGTACGGCGTGGCCGTTGCAGCCGGAGCCGTCACGGTCTGGCTGGGATGGGGTCTGACGCTATGAGCACCCGCTCGTCGCTCATGCGGTCCGAAGACGGCCAGGCGCTCGTCGAGTTCGCCCTCGTGATCCCCGTGTTGCTGCTGCTCATGCTAGGGCTCGTCGAGTTCTCGCGTGCGTGGAACGCTCAACAGGTGCTCACCGACGTGGCTCGCGAGTCGCTGCGGAATTCGGTCGTCGCGAACGGTGAATTCACTTACGACGAAATGCGTCGCCAGATCGACAATGCGCTGGTCCGGGCATCCCTCGATCCAGCCCTCGCGGACGTGACGGTCGACGGATGGAAGACCGGCACCGGAACACCGGCTCGAATCCGGATCGACTACGAATTCGAGTTCTCCTTCATCGCACCTCTCATCGGCTGGGCCTCCGACGATCGGAGCCTGGTCCTCTCCACCTCCTTCGTCATGCGAAACGAGTGATCGTGCTATGAACATCTCTCGCTACTGGTGGATGCTCTTGGGTGCCACGGCGTCTGGCCTCCTGGCCGGATATGTCGCCCTGGTCTACGTCAGTAAAGAGCCGGCTCCGCTGCAAGCGGCCGTACCCACCCAGACCATCGTGGTGGCAGCCCGGGATCTCCCGGCCGGAGCCATCGTCCGCCGTGAGGACGTCGAAACCGTGGATTGGCCTGGTTCGGCGCTCCCCGAGGGGGTCGCGACTCAGGCCGGGGAGGTCGTCGGCCGAGGCTTGATCACGGAGATCAAGAAGAACGAGGCTCTGCTCGACGCGAAGCTCGCTCAAAAGGAGGCGGGCGGCGGGATGTCGATCACGATTCCCGAGGGTATGCGCGCCGTCTCGGTGGAGGTCGACGAGGTCATCGGCGTGGCAGGCTTCGTTCTGCCGGGCACCCGGGTCGACGTACTGGTCACGGTTATGCCGGGCAACGATCGGTCGCGGACCACGACACGGATCATCCTGCAGAACATCCGCGCCATCGCCGCCGATCAGAAGTACCAGCAGGACGTCGACGGCGAGCCACAGTACGTGACGGTCGTGACGCTCCTGGTGAGCCCTCAGCAGGCCGAGGAGCTCACGCTCGCCGCGACGGAGGGTCGGATCCAGCTCGCGCTGCGCAACACGCTCGACTCAGAGGTCGTGGACACCCAGGGCCGTCGCATCACCTCGCTGATCGCAGGGGGGAGCGCCGCACAGACGGGGACCACGTCCTCGAGCGCGGCCACCCCGGTCGCTCCCGAGCGGACGATCGAAAGCTACGAGGGTGGTCGTCGAACACTACTGAAGTTCGGACGAGGAGGAGGCGGACAATGAGGGCACGTGAAAGCTGGACGGGTCGGCCCTGGGGTCGACTCCGTAGACGCGGGTTCTCGGCACTCTTCCTCGGGGCCGCGCTGGCGGTCGCTGCCCCCGCTTCGGCGCAGCGGTTCATCACCGAGCCCGAAGGGGCCGTGAGCCTGGCTCGTGGCACTTCGGCCGTTCTGGTCAGCCCAGTCGAGTTCGATCGGGTGTCCATGGCCGATCCGGAAATCGCCGAGGCCGTCGTGGTGTCACCGAACGAGGTGCTCATCAACGGAAGGAGCCTTGGCACCACCACGTTCGTGGTCTGGGACATTGCCGGTGTGCGCCGCATCTATGGCGTCGAGGTGACTGCCGACGCCGCGGCCTTGGAGCGTCACCTCACGACACTCTTTCCCGACGAAGACATCGAAGTCACCGCGCGGGGAAACACGCTGATTCTCTCGGGGAGAGTCAGCACGGCGTTCGTCGCCGGACGCGCGCTCGAGCTCGCCGAGAGCAGCGGCGCGGTGCTCATCGACAATCTCCAGACGCCCGCACCCAGCCAGATTCTGTTGCAGGTACGTTTCGCGGAGGTCAGCCGGAGCGCGTTGAAGAGCCTGGGCAACCAGATCATCGACGTCTTGAACCCACACCAAACCACCACGGGTGGTGACTGGCGCGGCAGGTCGGATTCGGACGGGCTCGTCGAGCTCTCTCTGATCAACAGCGACTCCCACCTCCGCGCTGTCATCAAGGCGCTCGAGGAGACGGGGGATTTCCGGAGCCTCGCCGAGCCGACGCTTCTCGCGCTCGATGGCCAGAACGCGTCCTTCTTGGCGGGTGGGGAGTTCCCCTTCCCGACCGTCCAGGGCGCCGCGACGAGCAACGCCGTGAGCATCGAATGGAGGGAGTTCGGTGTGCGGCTGAACTTCACGCCGCACGTCACCAACATCGGCAACATCCGCCTCGACCTGGCGCCGGAAGTGTCGTCGCTCGACTTCGCGGGGGGACTCACGATCTCTGGATTCCAGATGCCGACGATCCTGTCGCGAAGGGCCGAGACGCAGGTCGAGCTGCGGCAAGGACAGCATCTGGCGATTGCCGGGCTGCTCGACCGATCGATCCAGGAAAGCATCCGCAAACTGCCGATTCTCGGCTCCATCCCGATTCTCGGTGCGCTCTTCAGCTCGAAAGACGAGCGGCAGCAGCTCACCGAGCTCCTGGTCATCGTGAGCCCGCGGATCGTCGAGCCCTCGGACGAGCCCCTCAGGGTGCCGACCGGCGAGCCCGAGAGCTGGGAGTGGAAGGACCAAATGGCGCGACCGGACACGCTCGGCGTGGGTCCCGGGCGCTGACCGACGATCACGAGGGGGCGATTTCATGAATGCGAGAACGAGCACCGGGACCGAGCAACACCCCATGCACAGGGCATCGAGACGATGGGCCTGGGCCTCGAACGAGCGTGGCTCGGTCACGGTCATGGTGGCCATATCGATGACCGCCCTCGTCGCACTGCTGGCGCTCGGCATCGACCTCGGAGCCCTCTTCAACGCTCGTTCCGAGGCTCAGCGGGCCGCCGATGCGGCAGCCTTGGCCGGAGCGAGCGCGTTCCTGGAGTATCAGGAGGCGCGGGCCCGGTCCGAGGCCGTCGGGAGGGCCACGGAGTACGCGACGAACAACGTGATCCGGAGCGAGCCGATCGACGCCGGTGACGTCTCGGTCTGGGTCGACCTCGACGCCGCGACCGTCCGTGCCGCGGTGCGCAGGAACGGCGTTCCCACGTGGTTTGCCCGGCTCGTCGGCATCGACGCCGTCGACATCGGCGCCGAAGCCATGGCGTGGGCCGGTGAGGCGGGTGCCGCGCAGTGTGTGAAGCCGTTCGCCGTCCCGGACCTTTGGGAGGAATCCGCCGACGACCTGAACGGGAACCGGATCTGGGACGAGGGGGAGCGATGGAATTACGACCCCGCCAGCGGTGACCGATACGCCGGATACAGCGGTGCCGGAGGCGACCGAGACGAGACCGGATACGGGAGCGGCTGGAGAAACGGAAGCATCGACGGTGAGGGGCGTCGCTTCGAGCGGGACTACGGGCGGCGGATCGTAATCAAAGTCACGAATCCGAAAGACGCGTTCGTCCCGTCGTTCTTCTACCCATGGGTGCTGCCCGAGGACGCTGGTCAGTCCGAGTGTGGCTCCGAGCTGCGCCCGCCAGGCGGTGGGGGCGAGGGTGAGGGTGGAGGTCGTCCGGAGGAGCTTCCGGAGGACGCGGGGGGCGGTCGCGGATGGCTGAAGTGGTCCGAGAAGAGGGGAGATTTGGGTGTTTCGCCAGGCGGGGGGCCGGGTGGTGGTCGAGGCGGTGGGCCCTCCGGCGGCGGCTCGGACGTCGAGGTGACGCGAGACGATGGAGGAGGCCGGGGTGCGGCGAACTACCGTCGCAACATCTGCTCGTGTAATCGCTCGATCATCGACCTCGATACCGAGTACCTGATCGAGCCCGGAAACATGGTCGGTCCGACCTTCCAGGGCGTGGAGCGCCTGATCGCCGAGGACCCCGATGCGTACTGGGACGACCTCTCGAACACGATCGTGAGCCGGTACGGAATGGACAGTCCGCGTCTGGTCACGGTCGCGCTCTTCGACCCGGCCGAGATCGACAAGCCCGGCCGCCAGCATATCCGGTTCAACAACTTCGCGCGCGTCTTCATCGAGGAGCAGGCGGATCGACGTGACCCGGTCACCGGTCGCTTCCTCTACTACGTGCCTGGAGCCGGCCTGGGAGCGAGTGGCAGCACCACAGGATCGCTCGTACGTGTCCTGCAACTGATCAAGTGAGAACCGACATGAGCACACCGGCGATGGACGGCGCCCCCCAAGGCGAGGGCGGGAGGCCTGCGGGCGAGCAGCGTAAGCTCCGCGCCGCGTTGATCTCGGCCGACGATCAGCTTCGGGGCGTCGTGTTCGAGACCATCCGAGACGCGGGGTTGCCGATCGGCGTGGACCTCGATATCGCGGCCTCCGCCGAATTCCTGGCCCCCGAGCACATGGAGCGACTCCGCGCCACGGAGCCCCACTTGGTCATTCTGGACATGACCGACGACCCGGAGCGGGCGATCCGCTCCGCGGGTGCCATTGCCGCGAGTCATCCTCGGGCTGCGCTCGTGGGTGTTGGCCCGGAGCTCGATGCGTCGGGTCTGCTGGACGCCATGCGGGCGGGGCTGGTCGAGTACGTGCCGCGCCCGGTCGAGACTACGGCCGTGCGCGAAGCGCTCGGACGCGTCATGCGGAAGCAGGGGTGGGCCGAGGCGGGTGGCAGCACCAGCAAAGGACAGCTGCTCGCCTTCTTCTCGCCGAAGGGCGGTTCGGGATCGACCTCCGTCGTGACGAACGTCGGGATCGAGCTGCACCGCCTCACTGGACGAAAGACACTGCTGGTCGATCTCGACCTGGAGCTCGGTGAGATCGCTTCGCTTCTGGGGGTGCGGCCCCGCTTCCACTTCGTGGACCTCATCCGGAATTTCCACCGCATGGATGCCGATCTCCTGGCCTCGTACATCGAGAGCCACGAATCCGGCGTGCACGTTCTGTCGGCTCCGTTCGAGCCGGAAATCGGCGAACAAGTCAGCGGTGAGCAGATCTCGCGGATCCTCGGCTTCCTTCGGGATCACTACGACTACGTCTTGATCGACACCTCGAAGTCGCTGGCTCCTCCGGCTCTGGCCGCGCTTCAGGCCGCCGACTCGATCTTCCTGGTGACGAACATGGACGTTCCGTCGCTACGAAACCTCAAGCGGTGTCTACCCACGTTGGATCGGGTCACCGCAGGGGATCCCGGGCGTCTGCGCCTGGTGGTGAATCGCTTCAATCCCAAGAGCCTCGTCGGACTTCAGGATCTCGAGGAGACGTTGGGAATCGAGGTCTATCGGACGCTGACCAACGACTACGAGACGGTCATTCAGTCCATCAGCACGGGGCGACCCCTCGTTCTTCACGGCAGCTCGGATTATGCGCGACAACTCAAGGACCTGGCCCGCGACATCGTGGGTGGCTCGGCCGGGGCGAAGGCACAGAAGTCGTCCTTGATGGGGCGCTTGAGATCGCGTTTTCGGTCGAAGTCGAACCGGTCCCGGTCGACGCTGACGGCGGCCCCGCTGGAGGCGACGAGTCATGGATGAGCGAAGAGGGGGAGACGGCCGCATGCGTGAGCGCGAAAACGGTATGCGCGAAAAGGCGAGCTGGGGCATCGGCAATGGGTCGGGTGTGGACGGACCGGGCGGTAGCGCGGCGAGTCATGGCACCAACGGGGCGACCAGAACCGACCTCCTGACCGTCAAGAGCCATATTCATCGCCAGCTTCTCGAGCGACTGAATCTGTCGAACCTCGATCGGCTCGATCGCGACGAGGTCATGGACACCATTCGTGGTCTGGTTCGTGAGCTCCTCGCTGCCGAGTCGATTCCGCTGAACTTGGAAGAGCGCGACGAGCTCATCCGTCAGGTGCTCGACGAGATCTTCGGACTGGGGCCGCTCCAGCCGCTCATGGACGACCCCACCATCGACGACATCCTCGTGAATACGTTCGACCGGATCTACGTGGAGCGAAACGGTCGCCTGGAGCCCACCGATGTGCGTTTCCACGACGACCGGCACCTCTTCCAGGTCATCGATCGGATCGTCTCGTCCGTGGGTCGCCGGATCGACGACGCTTCGCCCATGGTGGATGCGCGTTTGCCCGACGGCTCACGCGTGAACGCCATCATTCCTCCTCTGGCCATCGACGGCCCGCACCTATCGATCCGCAAGTTCGCGGACGACGGCATCTCCGCGGAGGAACTGGTCAAAAGTGGGTCGCTCAGTGAGCCGATGATCCGACTTCTGGAAGGTGTCGTCCGCGCCCGCCTGAACGTGCTCATCTCCGGTGGTACGGGTGCGGGTAAGACGACGCTACTCAACGTCCTCTCGGGCTTCATCCCGGAGAACGAACGGATCGTGACGGTTGAGGACTCGGCCGAGCTGCGGCTGCGTCAGCCGCACGTGGTCCGACTCGAGACGAGGCCCGCGAACGTGGAGGGCACCGGTGCGATTCCTCAGCGCCTCCTCGTCGTGAACGCTCTGCGAATGCGACCCGACCGAATCATCGTGGGCGAGGTCCGCAGCGCCGAAGCCATCGACATGCTCCAGTCCATGAACACCGGGCATGACGGTTCGATGACGACGCTGCACGCCAACACGCCCCGTGATGCACTCAGCAGGCTCGAGACCATGGTCGCGATGGCCGATCTGAAGCTGCCGGACCGCGCGGTCCGAACGCAGATCGCAAGCGCCGTCGACATCATCGTACAGGTCAGTCGGCTGTCCGACGGGAGTCGTCGTGTTCGTCAGATCACCGAAGTCGTCGGCATGGAGGGTGATGTCATCACCATGCAGGACATCTTCACGTTCGAGCAGACGGGGATCGAGGACGACGGGCGAGTGCTGGGACGACTTCGTCCCACCGGCATACGCCCCAAGTGCATGGAGCGACTCAAGGCGCACGGCTTCGAGATGACCTCCGAGGCGTTCACCGACATGTCGCCGCGAATGTCCGAAGCGCAAACGGTCTGAGAGGGAGCCGCCGATGCCTCGCCCCGACCCTTGGCTGTTCGCCGCCGCCGCAGCCCTGAGCGCCGTGCTCGCGGTGTTCGTGGTCTTCCAGGCCGCGATCGCGCTCCGCGAATGGCGTGTGCGCAGGGCCGCGCTCGACTCGCTCAAGGACGGAAGCGGCCGGAATCTGCAGGAAGGTCGTCAGTCACAGGCGTCCGTGGTCCGGGCCCGCGCCGATGTGGACGACGACGTGATGCGGGTCCTCGCCGAGTGGATTCCGCGGCTCTGGGACCTGCACCACCTCTTGGCCCAGTCGGGCCTGAAGTGGACACTCGGTGGCTTTTTCCTGCGGGTCGGGGCCTCCGGGGCCTTTGCCGCGCTGCTGACTGTCTTGACGTTCGATCGTGCGTGGATCGGGGCGATCGCCTTCCTGCTGGCTGCCCCCGGACCCTACGCCTACGTCAAATGGCAGAAGGCGAGGCGCATTCTTCGGCTGGAGAGTCTACTTCCGGACGCGATCGACCTGATCGCGCGTGCGGTGCGGGCGGGTCATCCGCTTTCGGAGGGTCTGCGGATGGCGTCCCAAGAGGCATCGGAGCCACTCGCGTCGGAGTTCCGAATCACGTTCGAGGAGCAGAAGTTCGGACTGCCTTTCGAAGATGCGCTGATGGGTCTGGGTGACCGAGTCGAGGTCGTCGACATGCGCATTCTGATCACCGCGATTCTCGTGCAACGAGAGGTGGGCGGAAATCTGTCGGAGATCCTCGAGCAGATCGCGGAGACGATGCGCGAGCGCTTCTCCTTGAAAAGGCAGGTGCGCGTCTATACCGCGCAGGGCCGAATGAGCGGATATACGCTCGCTGCGCTTCCCATCGTCGTGGGGTCCTTGATCTCTCTGATCAATCCTCCCTACATGAGCACCCTCTACAAGGACCCGCTTGGTCAGGCGCTGCTCGCATCCGCGGCCGTCCTGCAGATCATCGGTTTCCTCTGGATTCGGCACATCGTCGATGTAAGGTATTGAGGAGAGCGACTCATGATCTACCTCGTCGGCGTCTTCGCTGGTTTGTGCGTGACCATGCTCATGGTCGCAGCCTACGAGTTGTCCACCGCACCGACCCGTGCCGTGGCCCGCGAGCTCGAGGAAATCAAGAACATCGGTCCGAGTCCGTTCGGTTCGGTGTCCCGACGGCGTCGTCAATCGAGCAAGCAAAAGCTCGGGGACGTCGTCCGCATGCTCGGCGAGCATGTGGAGCGCGGCGGCCTCGACGTGGGAGGGTGGGGCAGGCGTCTCGTGCAGGCCGGGTATTGGAACCCCGACGCGCCCCGGGTCTTCTTCGGCACCCGCGTAGCGTTGATGGCGAGCCTCGTAGCCGCCGGACTCACGGTCGGTGTCATGCTCGACGCTCGCCTCCTCGCCACGCTGGTCCTCGGCTTCTGGCTGGGTGGAATGGGTTGGGTCGTGCCGAGCTGGTACGTGCTTCGTCGGCGTACGCTCAGGCGAAACGAGGTCCGGCAGGCCCTGGCCGATGCCCTGGATCTGCTCGTGGCCTGCGTGGAGGCCGGGATGGGACTGAACCAGGCCATGATCCGGGTCGCCGAGGAGATACGGAACGTCAGCGCGGCATTGGCCGAGGAGCTGACGATGGTCAACCTCGAGATCAGGGCGGGCACGCCGCGTGCGGAGGCGCTGAGAAACCTGTCGGAGCGCACGGGACTCGACGATGTCGAGGCGCTCGTCTCGACGCTCGTTCAGACGGAGCGTTTCGGAACGTCCGTGGGTCGGGCGCTCCGGGTGCAGGCGAATACGCTGCGCCAGAAACGTCGCCAACGCGCCGAGGAAGCAGCCGCGAAGACGACGATCAAACTCGTCTTCCCTCTGGTTCTCTTCGTATTCCCCGCTCTCTTCGTCGTGATCCTGGGGCCGGCCGTGATTCAGGTCGTCCAGGCGCTGGTGAACATGTGATGGAGACTGTCAGCGTGGTGCACCAGAGCTCTGGCGTGGGGATCGGCTCGAGCGTCGCGGTGGCCGCCTCTTGGTGGCAACGGCTGCGGGGCCTCCTGGCTCGTCCCCGGCTCGCAAGGGGAGAGGGGCTCCTCCTTCTCGAGTGCGATTCGGTGCACACGGTGGGCATGGCCTACCCGATCGACGTCGCCTTTCTGGACGCCGACGGCCGGGTCGTACGCAGCATCGAGGGGCTCGCGCCTTGGCGCCTCGGCCTCGGTGGCGCCGAGGCCGTCCATACGCTGGAACTGCCGCCAGGTCGCCTGGAAGAAACCGGAACGGTGCCGGGCACCCGCCTCATCTGGAGCTGAGTCATGGACGAGACGCTGACAATCGAGCCTCCTGTAGTGGTGATGGAGGAACCCGCCGCGGTTCCGCGGCCTCCCGAGTCGTTGTCCGATGCCGGGCTCTCCGAGGAGCTCGTCGCCGGATTGGTCCTCAAGGCCCTGCACGTGCGCGGCTCGGCGCTGGGCCTCGACCTCTTCGACCTGCTCGCGTTGCCCATGGCGATTCTGGATGAGGTCCTCCAAGGGCTCCAGGAGCGACGCTTTGTCGAGGTCCACTCCACCCAGGGGCCAAGGCGCGGTGAATACGTCTTCAGGCTGACCGATGCGGGGAGGCGGAGGGCGACGGAGGAGATGGAAGCGTGTCGATACGTAGGGCCTGCTCCCGTGCCATTCGCGGACTTCTGCGAGTGGGTGGAGCGTCAGGCCGTCGAGCAGGTGTCTATCTCGGAGGAGGAGCTCCGGGCAGCCCTGGACGGCATCGTGCTCCCCGATTCGCTTCTCGAACAGTTGGGTCCAGCGATCAATTCGGGCCGCTCCCTCTTCCTCCATGGTGGGCCGGGCAACGGCAAGACGCTCTTGGCCGAGCGGATCGCCCGGCTGTTCGGCGATCGGTACTTCGTGCCGTACAGCGTCATGGTGGACGGTAGCGTGATGATCATGCATGACCCCGTGCATCACCGTGTCGAGCGCTCGGGAGACGAAGCGCGGGATTCGAGCGCTCCGACGATGGACGTCATGGTATCGGCGAATGGTTCGTCACCGACCTCCGCCGAAGCGGTCGCGATGGCGCGTCGGGAGATCGTGCGGGAGCTCCCCGAGCACGATCGGCGATATGCCGCGGCCTACCGTCCGGTCGTGGTGACCGGGGGCGAGCTCACGCTGGACCAACTGGATCTCCAGTGGGACCCGTCCGGCCGGATGTATCAGGCGCCGCCCCAACTGAAAGCGGCTGGCGGCGTGCTCGTCGTCGACGATCTCGGACGGCAGAGGGTGCCGGTGCGCGACCTCCTCAACCGATGGGTCGTGCCTCTCGAACAGGGCCGGGATTACCTCACGCCTCGGAGTGGGCGGAAGATCGTCGTTCCGTTCGATTGCTTCGTGATCTTCTCGACGAACCTCGAGCCGCGATCGCTCGCCGACGAGGCTTTCCTGAGGAGGATCCACTACAAGATCAAGTTGCCGGGTCCGTGCAGGGACGAGTACGAGAAGATTTTTCGTGCCCTATGCGACGAGCGCGGCATCGCGTTCGACGAAGCCGCGCTGGACTACCTCTTCGGCGAGGTTTACGCGGACGAGACCATCGAACCGCGAAGGTGCCATCCCCGGGACGTCCTGGATCACCTCGGTGATCTGGCGAGATACCGTGACGAGCCCATCCACTTGAATGCGGACCTGCTGGAGCAGGCGTGCCGCAGCTACTTCCTGCCCTCGGGCTCAGCCCCACGGACGGAGATCTGAACCATGAATTATTCGATGCGAGGAGCGGGTCCCGCCGCCGTGGCCGATGTGGACAGCGGGGCCGAATACCGGATCCGCGAGGTCGAGGCGCGCCTCGATCGCAGGCTCGCGGCCGTCGAGGTCCAACGTGCGCGGGCGAGTTGGGCGGCTCGGCTCATGGGCATCGGTTTTGTCGTGACCCTGGGGGCGCTGGCTTTTGTGGTCACCAGCGTCGTGCCGCGAGACGGGGCCTGGGACGTAAGCAGTCTATCCGCCGACGAGGTCGTGCTCCGCGGTGCAGACGGGATCGCCCGTGGCCGACTCGCCACCGATGCCGACGGCCGCGCGCAGTTTTCGCTGTCGGACCAGGATGGACGGGAGCGCATCCGACTCACGGTGCTCGCCGACGGCTCACCGGGCGTGACCATCAGTGACCGGGACGCCCGCCCGAGGGCCGTGCTCGGGTATCTGCCCGACGGTACGACGAACCTCGTCTTCGCGGACGATCGCGGCGTCAGCCGTGCCGTTCTCGGAATCGATCCGGATGGATCGAGTCAGGCGCTCTTCACCGACGCCTACGGAGCGATCCGCACCATCGTGGGCGTGGGAGCGGACGGCGAGCCGTCGGTCTCGATCGTCGAGGTGGCTGCCGCTGGAAGCCGCCCGTAAACCCGAGCCATCGCGCCCACAAACAACCATCGCTGTTCGCAAGACATTCGGTCCCGGGGGGGAAACATGTCGACCCTGAAATCTGCCAAACACCGCATTGTCCTCGTCGCCGCGGCGTGCACGTTGAACGCATGCGCCGACGGTCCGCTGGAGCCCGACATCGAAGCGTGGTCGGACTCGGAGTTCGACTTCGTCGGCGATCTCATCGCCTTCGAAAGCCAACGTGACGGAAACCGGGAGATCTACGTCATGACCGCCGATGCCTCGGACGGGATCAACGTGACGAATCATCCGGCTGCGGACGGTGACGCTTCCTGGTCACCCGATGGGTCGAAGATCGCGTTCGCGTCCACGCGTGACGGGAATACCGAGATCTACGTCATGAACGCCGACGGGTCGGACGTCACGCGGTTGACCGACAACCCCGCGATCGATCGGTTTCCGAGTTGGTCTCCGGACGGGGGGCGACTGGCCTTCTCCACGGACCGAGACGGCAACGCCGAGATCTACCTGATGGCTTCCGATGGGTCGAACCTCGTGCGGGTCACGGACGATCCTGCCGAGGATTCGGAGCCTGCGTGGCTCAGCGACGGATCCAGGCTGGTCTTCTTCTCCACCCGATCCGGGAACGGTGACATTTGGAGCATGAATCCCGACGGCACCGCTCTCGACAACCTCACGGACGACCCTTCGTTCGACTCGGCACCCGCCACTGTGGCCCGAGCGCAGGGCGACCCGGGAAGAATCTCCTTCGTGAGCGACCGCGCGGGGGGGAACCTGGACATCTACACGATGGACATGGACGGCTCCAACCTGATCCGCGTCACGACGGACAGTGACGACGACTTCGACTCCTCGTGGACCAGCGACGGCGCCCGGCTCGTGTTCGACAGCTACAGAAACGGCAACTGGGACATCTACGTCATCGAGTCCGCGGGAACGAATACCATCCGTCTCACCTTCGACGCGGCGGACGACGAATCCCCCGCCTGGAGACCCTGAAGAGGGACCCTGAGGGGGGCGAGGGCGCGCCACACGGCCGGTTCCAGGGTCGCACGGCACTCCGTTCCGGACCCGGCAAAGTGTAGTTCGGGTGGAGCGCCCGACGTCCCGGAAACGCCTAGATCTGGGGCTTGTCGGAATGGCACGCTTGTTGTTCAAGAAGTCGTGGTACATCAATGGGGAACGCGCCGCACCGTCGGCGCCCAATGGAACCGACCATGAATCAGTCGAGAGAAGTGAGAGGGAATCTCCCGAGTGGAGGTGGGCGACGAGGGCGCCGAGGATGGGTTGCCCTCGCGATGCTGAGCGCGTTCGGTATTGCGGCGTGTGGCGACAACGACTCGCAGATCGTGGGGCCCGAGATACCCGGCTCCATCGACCTGACGATCGTGACGTCCGGCTTTCTCAAAGACGACAGCTACGAGCTGATCGTGAATGGCGAGCCCATGGGCACGATCGCCGCGAGCGTGCAGATGACGCTCAGTGAGCTCGAGCCCGCCACGTACGAGTTCGAGCTGGGGGACGTCGCGGAGAACTGCACCACTGAAGCCACCTCCGTCGTCGTGGCCTCCAACGAAACCGCCGCCGTCACGATTGCGGTCGCTTGTCTGCCTTCGGCTCCGAGCGCCATGGTGGTGCGTGCCAGTCGGGATCGGCCCGACCTCGACACGGGCGACGTCATCGTGTGCACGTTCGGCATTTGTCCGTCGGACGACGCATGGGATTTCTTCGTTCAGTTCGATTCACAGAGCGATCCCCAAGCCATCGTTCGCCAAAACACGACCATCGGTGTGGAGATCGCGCACGTCGCCGGCGTCACCTTGGCTGATCTGACGGACGCTGACTACGAGGGTGCGACCTTCATGACGGAGTTGGTCGACGATGCGTTCGATGCCCAGAGCGTCGTCCTGATCCGTACCGACGCGGGTCGAGTCTATGCGCTCGGGAACCCGGTCGAGCAGACGCTGACGCTGCAGCTCACCTGTGACGTGGTCCTGATCGACGCGCCGTAAGCGATCGGAGCCCGCGGGGAACGCCCTGGCGCTCCCCGCGGGTCGTCGCACCACGTCGCACCACGTCGCGCGCGCCCCGACACGGCGGCGTGCTCGAGATGATGTTGGACTGGTTCGCAGGCGGTCTGCGGACGAGGGAGAGGTGACCAGAGTTCGCGCCTTGCCGGCCGTATCGCGGACGCCCATCCTGCCCCGCCTCCCTCGCTCGAGCCCCGAACTCCCGTGCGCAAATCTGCTGAACTGTCCGGCATTCGCTTCGCGGCCCCGCTCGCGGCGCTCACGCTCACGCTCGCGCTGCTCGCTTCGCCGTCCCACGCCCAGATCCCGACGCCCGAATCGGTACTCGGGTTCATCCCGGGCGCGGACTTCCAGCTCGCGACGTATGAGCGGTCCATCGACTACTTCCAACGCCTCGATGCCGCCTCCGACCGGATCACGATGCTTCGCGTCGGCCGCACCTCGGAGGGTCGTGACTGGTGGGTGGCGCTCGTCTCCACGCCTGAGAACTTGGCCGGCGTGGAGCGGTACCGGGGTATCGCGGACGCGCTCGCCCATCCGGCAGACCTGACGGACGCTGGTGCCCGGGATCTGGCTCTCCAGGGAAAGGCGATCGTCGACATCAGCGGTGGCCTGCACGCGAGCGAGGTAGCCGGCGCGCAGCACATGATTGGGCTCGCCTACGAGCTCGTAGCGAGCGAGGACCCTCGGATCGCTTCGATTCGAGAGAACGTGATCTCGGTGCTCTGGCCGTCGCTCAATCCGGACGGCCAGACGATGATCGCCGATTGGTATCTCTCGAACGTGGGGACGCCCTACGAGGTCGCACCCATGCCGTGGCTGTACCAGAAGTACATCGGCCACGACAACAATCGTGACGGATACATGCTGAACATGGTCGAGTCACGGGTGCTCGCCCGAGTCTGGCAGGAGTGGGATCCGCAGATCATTCACGTCCACCACCAGAGCTCGCCCTTTCCCACTCGCATCTGGCTTCCACCCTTCGCCGAACCCATCGCGACGCAGGCCCCGCCACTCATGTCGCGCACGGTCAACACGATCGGGATGACGATCGCGCAGATGCTCGAGGCGCGTGGGTTGCCAGGCGCCGTGCACATGGGCACCGGATTCGACGCGTGGTATCCCGGATACGTCGACTACCTGCCACTCATGCAGAACCAGGCGGCGTTTTGGACGGAGACCGCCTTGTACCGCTACGCGACACCGCACTTCTACACGATCCAGGACTTCCCCGAGGGTCGACGCGATCTGCGTGCGGAATCCCTCTACCCGAGCCCATGGCAGGGTGGCTGGTGGCGGCTCGCCGACGCGGTCGAGTACATGCACGTCTCGTCGATCGCCGTGCTCGACTACGCCGCGAAGTACCGCGAGGACCTCCTTTACAACCGATACCAGTCGGGGAGAGACCAGATCGCGAAGTACACTGCCTCTCCACCCTACGCCTACTTCGTCCCGCAGGATCAACGTGATCCCGTCGCCCCGGCGCAGATGCTCCGTCGCCTGGCGTTCAACGGCATTCGCGTGCACCAACTGACGGGGGCGGTCAGGCACCAGGGACTCGTTCACCCGGCCGGCACGTGGGTCATTCCGATGGACCAGGAGTTTGCGGAGCTGGCGAGGCAGGTTCTCGGCGTGCAGAGCTACCCGGACTTGCGCGAATATCCCGAAGGGCCGCCCGAGCAGCCGTACGACGCCGCCGGCTGGACGCTCCCGTACCAGATGGGCATACGCCTGATCGAGGCGACCGAGCCCCTCGATCAGGCGGCCCGTGCCTCGATGCGTCCGGTCGAAGGCCAGGCACTCCCGTGGGATGCAGACGTGGCCGATGCCTCACCCTTCGACCGCGTAGACGGGGTCGGGTTCGATTCACATCCGGTGGCGGCGGCCATCGTACCACCTCCCGGGCGTGTCACGGGCACGGGGTCGATGCTCGTCTTGGATCCGGCACAGAACAATACGTTCCGGGCACTCAACGAAGCGTGGGACGCGGGTGCGGCCGTCAGGTTCGCGGGGGGGATGTACGGGGTCACGGGGCTATCCGGTGCGGCACGCGAGCGGATGGTACGCGACTACGCGCTCCAGGCGACGGCCGGCGCGCCTGGGGGAATCGCCGTGAGTCGGCCACGTCTCGGCCTTTACCGGCCCTGGTCACCCAGCATGGACGAGGGCTGGACCCGTTGGCTCCTCGAGCAATACCGCTTCGCGTTCACCAACCTTCGCGACGCGGACGTTCATGCGGGTAGCCTGCACTCTCGCTATGACGTCATCGTGCTTCCGTCCGAGCGTGCCACCGGTCTCATGAACGGCTTCGCGAAGGGATCGGTCCCGGCGCGCTACGAGGGCGGGCTTGGGGAAGAGGGGATTCGTGCACTCGACGCGTTCGTGCGGGAGGGTGGGACCCTCGTCTGTATGGGCGCATCGAGCGACCTCTGCATCGACGAGCTGCACCTGCCGGTCGAGAACGTCGTGGGCGACCTCGGGCGCGACGAGTTCTTCTCCGCCGGGTCGATCCTGGCGGTACGCACTGACGGCGCCCACCCGCTCATGGCGGGCATGCCGGAGCGCGCGATGATCTTCTTCGACCGGAGTCCGGTGTTCACCACGACCGAGGGCTTCGCGGGGGCGGTGCTTGCCGCGTACGACGCGGAGGGGTCCCCGCTACTTTCGGGCTACCTGCTCGGAGAGGACGCACTTCAAGGACAGGCCGCAGCGGTCGATGTCCGTCACGGCGCGGGACGGGTCGTCCTCTTGGGCTTCAGACCTCAGTGGCGCGGGCAGCCGGCGGGCACGTTCCGGGCGCTGTTCAACGCGACGCTGTTTCACGGGGTGCTGGCGTCCGAGGCTCGTGGTACCGAGGGATTCTGGTCGAGGCCCGAGCAAGATCAGGGGTGAGTCGGGGAACCCCCTCTTGTGCACCTGTCTGACCGGCTCCACTGTGAAGTGGCATGAAAGATACCACTTATCTCCAACGGAACGGGTGACCTCGGAATGCGTGATGTGTGCATCGTGATCGTGGCGCTGATGGCTGCCGTGCCCCAGGTGGTCGGCGCGCAGTCGAGCTCGGAGGACCGGGCCGAGTTCGGACTGCTGACGATCGCCGCGCACGATACCGTGGACCGCGTCGATCCGGCCGCGGCTCTGCAAGCGCGCCTCGACTCCGGGGAAGCTGAGCTGACGCGCGATCCAGTCTTCGGCTACCTACCGGCTGTCCTCGAGGCACTCGACGTCCCGGTGTCGTCTCAGTCGCTCATCTTCTCCCGGACCAGCCTTCAGGTCGACATGATCGCGCCGTGGGCTCCGCGGGCGCTGTACTTCAACGACGACGTGTATGTCGGCTACACGGTGGATGGTTTGGTCCTCGAGGTCGCCGCGGTGGACCCTGACGGCGGATCCGTCTTCTATACCGTCGATCAGACGCGCCAGGACGGTGCGGACTTCCGACGCGACGAGCTTACCTGCAAGGGGTGTCACAAGACCGGCCTCACCGGCGGCGTGCCCGGCGTGCTCATGCGCTCGTATCTGACCGACAGGATGGGCAACACCGTCACGCCGATCGACGAGCGACCGACCGATGATCGGACGCCGATGGAGGTACGGTTCGGCGGCTGGTACGTAACCGGATCACACTCCTTGCCACACGCCGGCAACACACGAGCCGAAGAGCTGACGCACGAGATCGACCAACCCGACCGCTACCTGGAGGGGTTCGACGCGGCGGCGGGCGGCAACCTCCAGACGCTCGAGGGCCGCTTCGATCCGTCGTTTTACCTCACAGAGGGGAGCGACATCGTCGCGTTACTCGTGCTCGCCCACCAGACGCGTGTACACAACCTCATCACGATCACCGCCCAGACCGCCGCCGAGGCACTCGAAGAACAAGGGTTCCTGCGTCTCACCCGCGGCGTTGACATCGGGCCGGACGAGCTCACCGAGACGGCCGCCAATCGTATCGACTCGGCGGTCGAGGCTCTCGTGCGCGGCATGTTGTTCTATCGCGCCGAGCCCATCGGCGAGGTCGCGGGCACGAGCTCGTTCTCGGACGACTTCGAAGCGCGAGGTCCACGAGATTCGCTCGGTCGGAGCCTACGCGACTTCTCGCTCGACGGCGGCCTGTTCGAGTATCCACTCAGCTTCCTCGTGTACTCCGACGCTTGGGACGCGTTGCCTGCCGTGGCTCGCGGGCGGGCGTGGACGAGGATCCGAGAGATCCTGTCCGGTGAGGACGATCCCGAGTTTCCGCTGCTCACGGCTCCTCGGCGCGAGGCGATTCTGGAGATTCTGCGGGACACGAAGCCTGAGTTCGCGGCGTTCGAATCGACAGGTCTCGGCGGGGGCTAGCTGTCGGTGTATCTCGTCGTGCACAGTGACTCGTGACCCTTCAACGGCCGCGGTGATCAGACCATGCAGCTCAACGACCACACAGACTTCGGCCTCCGCCTCCTGATCACCCTCGGTGCGTCGGAGCCGAGGCGGTGGCGGACCAAGGAGTTGGCTTCGGCACACGGGCTTTCGTTCAACCATGTGCAGAAGGTGGTGCAGAGCCTGGAGGCTGCCGGCCTCGTCGAGACCTTCCGGGGACGGGGCGGTGGGGTCACGCTCGCCCGGAGCCCCGAAACCGTGACCGTCGGCGATGTCGTGCGAAGCCTCGAGCCCCACATGCACCTGGTCCGGTGCTTCAGACCGGGGGAAAGTGGATGCGCGCTCGACGGTGGCTGTGCGCTCAAGCGGCTTCTCTACCGAGCGCGGGACGCCTTCCTCGCCGAGCTCGATGGAGTGACCCTCCAGGTTGTCATCGATGGGACATCCGTCGCGAGCGTCGTCGGGTCGTAGCGTATCAGATCCCGCAATCGGACGCGGCTCTTCACAGCGCGAACAGCTTCGTCACCTTGAGCGTGAGTCCGCGCTCGATCACGGCGGACGCTGCGCCGAGCACCCTGCGCTCCGTGTAGACGAGAAAGATGTCCGACAACGGTGCGTGGATGATGTTGACGCGCGCGTTGGTGATGAGCTCGTCATCGAGCTCGTTGTACTGGACGAAGAGCAGAAAGAAGCTGCGGGTGTCGCGTGCGAGCCGCAGACGAAGATTGTACAGGTCGGCTGTACGCCGACTTCCACCGAGTCTCAGGTCGTTGTGATCGAGGCCGGCTTCCAGCTCGACATGTGGGTTGGGCCGCACACGCACGGTGCTGGATATGGAGGTCCGCGTTCCTCCGTAGAAGTCGCCCATCGCGAGCGCCACCGAGCCCGACAGAGCCCTGCTCCCCGCCGACCGGAAGCTCAGGGACGGCTCACCCCATTCGTACGTCCCGGCAGGCACGAGGGCACCGGCGATCGGGGTGTCGACGAAGAGCCGCTCATGGCGGTCGTCGTACGTGAGTCCGAGCGTGCTCCCGTCGTTCATCAAGAGCTCGAGCCCTCCGGTCAGCGTCCGCGTCTCGAGCGCTCCGTCCAAGTTCGTGAAGACGTCCACGTCGATATGTGGGTTTACCTCCAGGATGCCGGCCCGTCGGATCTTCGGGTGGCCCCCGAGGGTCACGAAGTAGCGGCGCACCGCAGAGCGATCCACGAAGCCGACCCCGGGATTGAAGCCGTCGCCGATCTGCTTGTAGAGTGTCGAGACGTCGAGCACCGCACTCCGCCAGGCGGCCTGGACCATGCCGGCGTTTCGATCGGACCCGAGTGGGATGCGCTCGTCGGTGCGCGCCAGATAGCTGGACAGAGCGAGATCGCCGAAGAGGTAGAGCTGGGCGTCCACACCGTAGGCCCGGTTGTACTCTGAGGGCCCGACCCCGACACCGGTCTCCTGTCGATTCACGAACATCGCACCCACCGACGAGCCCCCGGAGAGCTGCGCCTTCACGCGCCCGACGGCGAAATTCTCCGAGGCCCGCGCGGTCCCGTTTACGGAGCGCGTCTGGGTATCGAGGAAGCCGACTTCGAAACGGTCACCGACTCGACCGGTGAGGCGGGCGCCGCCCAGAATCGGAATCGGCTCGCGACTTTCGGAGAGCCCGATGCGGCGGGAGTGGAAGAGACGGAAGCTCCGAGGCGAGCTCCCCGTCCTGAAGTTCCGGAGCCCGACGTCCTGAAACGCGAAGGTCCCTTCGTTCTCCAAGAAGAAGTCGCGCTTCTCGGGAAAGAAGAGACTGAAGCGCGTGAGGTTGACCTGCTCGGCGTCCACCTCGACTTGGCTGAAGTCGGTGTTCGCCGTCAGGTCGAGCGTCATTCGGGACGTCAGCCCCCACTTCACGTCGAGGCCGACGTCGCCCGAACTGCCTGGGTCGGCGGCGCTCACGCCCGAGAGGCGCTCCCCGAGCGCGTACGGCTTGATCCACAGATTGCGACTGCGCGGCAGATCCGTGAGCCCTTCGAGGGTACCGGCGAGGGAGAAGCGATAGACACGGTACTGCTGCGGCACCGGCGCCCACATCGAATCTTCGTTCCTGCGCCGCAGGCGACGGGTGAAGTTGATCCCCCACACCTGTTCGCCGGCCACGGGCTTAAACCTCAAAGTGGCGAAGGGGATCTCGGCCTCGACGATCCAACTCGAGTCGTTGACCGAGGTCCGGATGTCGACGATGCCCTCCCATGCCGGGACGATGTCACGTGAATCGTTGAAGGTCTGCGCGTCCCAGACCGCGCCGGCTGGGTTGATCGCGAAGACGAATCCGTTCTGACGGTCGTGGTAACTGTCGATCGCGATCCCGAACATGTCCGAGCTCGGCGTGTCGAAGTCCTGCTCTAGGCCGGGGATGCTCAAGTGCTCGGGATCCGAGTCGTAGAGGACCGCCCCGATGTAGAGTCGTGTGTCGTCGTAGAGGACGCGGACCACGGTATGCTCGGTCGCGGGCATGCCTGGGTCGGGCGTGATCTGGATCCACCTGCGCTCCGTCGGCTCGACGGACGCCCACGCCCCTTCATCCAGATGTCCATCGACCGCGATGGGCTCGACGATGCGCAGCGCGCGCAGCGAAGGCCGGGGCACCGAGAGCGGGTCGATCGGAGCGGCCTGCACGACGCCGACGTCAGTCCGGTCTCGGGCTTGCGCCGCGACCGGAAGGGCGCTCGCGAGGAGCAGTACGGCGACGCATGGACCGACGAGGAAGGGTGGATTCATGGCGGGCGAACTTGGGTGCACGTCTCGGGAACGGCCAGTCGGCCCGGCTGGATGTCAGGAGCCGCGAGCCCCGAAGCTTGCGGCCTCATTGAGCAGGTGAGACCATCCACCCCTTCCTCAGTTGGGCGGGAACCCCGGAGACACCATGATTTCGAGACGCCATTTCCTCGGTACCTCCACGGCCGCCGCCGCGGGTCTGACTGTAAGCGGGTGCCAGCCGACCACGGCCTCGGCCGAGGAGCTACCCCCCTCCATCGAGCGCCTGGAGTCGTGGGCCGATCGGGCGCGCCCGATCACCACCGAAGAGCGCGCCGCCCGGGTCGAGAACGCGAAGCGGTTGATGCGCGCGCACGACCTCGATGCGATCGCCTTCTGCGGCGGGACCTCGATGGTCTACTTCACGAACGTGAGCTGGGGCGGCGGTGAGCGCCTCTTCTCCGTCGTGGTTCCGGTCCAGGGCGATGCCTTCGTGGTATGCCCGGCCTTCGAAGAGGACCGGGCTCGGGAGCAGCTCGCGCTCGGTCCGCTGGGTGGCTCCCAGGTCTATACGTGGGAGGAGCACGAGAGTCCGTACGAACGGGTGGCACAGGGACTGCGTGACCGAGGGATCTCGACCGGCAGGCTCGGCGCGGAAGAGACGATGCAGTTCCGCTTCAGCAACGGGATCGCGCTCGCGGCCCCCGCGATCGACGTGGTGGACGCGACGCCTGTCACCGCCGGATGCCGAGGCGTGAAAGACGATCACGAGATCGAGCTCATGAAGCTGGCCAATGAAGTCACGCTCACGGCGTACAAGGCCGCCTACCTCGCGATGGAAGAAGGGATGACGCAGGGCGACGTGGGCGGCTTGATCAGCATGGCCCACCAGCGACTGGGCTTCTCCGGCGGCGCGAGCGTACAGACCGGGGAGTGGTCCGCACTCCCGCACGGCTCGATCACGCCACAGATCATCCGGGAGGGGACGATCCTCCTGATCGACGGTGGCTGCGGGGTCGAGGGCTACCGCTCGGACATGAGCCGGACGTTCGTGCTCGGTCAGCCGACCGACATCATGCGTGAACGCTTCGAGATCGAGCTCGAGGCGCAAACCGCGGCGCACCGTGCGGCGGCTCCCGGAGTACTCCCGGAGGAGGTCGACGCGGCAGCGCGTCGGGTCATCGAGGACGCGGGCTACGGCCCCGGTTACACGTACTTCACGCACAGGGTGGGCCACGGGATCGGCATGGACGGACACGAGTGGCCGTACCTCGTGAAGGGCAATACGACGCCCCTAGTGCCGGGCAACACGTTCAGCGATGAGCCAGGGATCTATGTTCCCGGTGAGTTCGGCGTGCGCCTCGAAGACTGCATGTATATCACCGACGATGGGGCGGAGCTGTTTACGCCGCAGAGTCTGTCGCTCGACGACCCATTCGGAAATTGGGAGCATTGAGGCAGGCGCCGGAGGGCGTGCTCGAGGGGCGTCGCATGAGGGTTGGTGGTCAAAGCGCCTTCGTCGCCGTCGTGGCTTGCGTCGCCATGAGCGCGTGCGGTGACGTCGAGCCGACCGAGCCACCACCCAACATCATCTACATGCTCGCCGACGACCTGGGGTACGGTGAGCTCGGCTCCTTCGGGCAGGACAAGATCCGGACGCCCAACCTCGACGCGCTGGCCGAGCAGGGCATTCGATTCACGCAGCACTACTCGGGGAGTCCGGTGTGCGCGCCGTCACGCGCCACGCTGATGACGGGACTCCACACCGGTCACGCTCAAATTCGCGACAACTTCGAAGTCGGCGGTTATCCCGATCCGGACGAACTGGGCCAGATGCCGCTCGATTCGGGGACCTACACGATCGGCACTCTGCTACAGGACGCCGGTTACGTGACCGGAGCGATCGGAAAGTGGGGCTTGGGCGGTCGCGAATCGCTCGGGCAGCCGCATTATCAGGGCTTCGACTACTTCTTCGGATACCTCGACCAGCAGCTCGCGCACAACTTCTACCCGACGCACCTTTGGCGGAACGGCGAGCGGGTCGAGCTCGACAACGAGTACTTCAGCCCGCATCAGCGCTTCGACGGGGACGATGCATCGGACCCGGCCCAGTATCGGAAGTACCAGGGCAACGAATACTCACTCGACGTGATGGCCGACGACGCCCTGCGTTTCCTCGACGAGCATCGGGACGAGCCGTTCCTACTCTACCTTCCCTTCACGATCCCGCACCTCGCGCTGCAGGTACCGGACTCGTCGCTGGTGGAGTACGAAGGTGCGTTCGACGAAGCGCCGTACTTGGGAGACCGATCGTACTTGCCGCACTATCGCCCGTTCTCCGCCTACGCGGGCATGATCACGCGCATGGACGCGCACATCGGCAGGATACTCGCAAAGCTCGACGAATTGGGGCTTTCAGAGAACACACTCGTCATCTTCACGAGCGACAACGGCACTACGTATACCGGTGGGGTGGACGCGGAGTACTTCGAGAGCACCGGGGGACTGCGAGGGCTGAAGGGCTCAGTCTATGAGGGCGGCATCCGAGTGCCCTTCGTGGCACGATGGCCGGGCCGGATCGAGCCGGGCTCCACGAGCGATCACATCTCCGCGTTCTGGGACATGATGCCCACCTTCGCCGAGGTCGCGGGCGTGACCACGCCAGACGGGATCGACGGCGTCTCGATGCTTCCTGCCATGCTGGGTGAGGCGAACGCACCGCGACATGATCATCTGTACTGGGAATACCACGGCCTATGGAATGGAGCTCAGGCGGTGAGAATGGGTCGCTGGAAGAGTGTACGTCTCGGAGGACACGACGATCCGGATGCGCCGATCGAGCTCTACGACCTCGAGGAGGACCCGCGTGAAACCACCGACCTGGCGGCGGAGCATCCGGACGTCGTCGAGCTCGTCCGCGACATCATGTTCTCGAGGACCGAGCCGGTGCTACCCGAGTGGGACTTCGCGAAATGGACTGACCTCTTCAACGGCCGGGATCTGGCCGGCTGGATTCCGAAGATCAGGGGTCATGAGGCGGGCGTGGACCCATACCACACGTTTCGCGTCGAGGAGGGGCTCCTCACCGTGGGCTATGACGGGGCACGGGACGGGGATTCGTACGGAGCCTTCGGTGAACGGTTCGGTCATCTCTTCCATGAGCGACCGTACTCGAGCTACCACCTCCGGGTGGAGTATCGGTTCGTCGGGGCCCAAGCGGAGGAAGGTCCCGACTGGGCCTACCGGAACAGCGGCGTGATGCTCCACGCACAGAGTCCGGGCTCGATGGGCGTGGACCAGGACTTCCCGATCTCGATCGAGGCTCAGTTCTTGGGGGGCGATTCGATCGGGGAGCGGCCGACCGCGAACCTCTGTACGCCCGGCACGCACGTCGAAATCGACGGGGTCCTCACGGAGACGCACTGCATCGAGGCTACCTCGCGCACGTTCCGTGGCGATGAATGGGTG
>JAOTVL010000044.1 GCA_029863525.1 Gemmatimonadota bacterium | reverse complement strand
GCAAACGGGCTCTCGATCCACCGCTCGACCAATCGGGCCGCGTCACCGGTCTCGTACGGCGGATCGGCGAGAGCCAGGTCGAACGGCACCGAGACGCGTCCGAGGAAGCGGAAGACATCGTCGTTGATCAACGAGCAGATGTCATGGGCACCGAGGGTGCCGATGTTGGCGCTGATGACCGCTGCCGGCGATCTCGCTCGCTCCACGAGAACGACCTCGGCGGCCCCACGGCTGGCCGCCTCCAAGCCGAGGGCTCCGGATCCGGCGAAGAGGTCGACGACCCGAGCATCCACGACTCGGTCGCCGAGCGCCGAGAACCACGCCTCCCGCACGCGATCGGTGGTCGGTCGGACGTTTCTTCCCCGGACGGTCTTGAGACGATGTCCCTTCCAACGTCCTGCGATGATCCTCAGGAGGCCCTCGCTTCCAGCGGATCGACGTCCGCCGCCCGGAGACGGGCCGGCCTCAGGTCGTTGAGCTTGGCCTGAACGCTGGCCCGACCCCTCCACTCGTTCCGCTCGAGCCGGAAGAGCGCATCGAACGGCTCCGCCGACAGGGCGTCCACGTTCAGGCGCTCGGCCAGACCGAAGCCGATTGCCTCGAGCCGAGATCCGCCCTGCCGAAGCTGCACCTTGAGGTGCCGCTCACCGACCACGCGGGCGCCCTCGATCCGGAGGTCGCGGGCGCGAAACAGCGGGCTCGGGTTCCCCATCCCGTGCGGGCCGAGGTAGGAGAGCCAATGGACGAGGTCGAGATCGGCGTCCGCGAGGTGGAGGTCCGCGTCCGGCCGGAGCGTGGGTCGAAGGTCGCGTCCCGCGAGACGCTCGCGCGCGACACCGTTGAACGCGACCCGAAAGGCGTCGAGGGCGCCCACGCCGAGGTCCATGCCCGCCGCCTGACGATGGCCACCGAAACGGTCCAGGTAGTCGCGACACTCGGCCAGCGCATCGTAGAGGTGGAAGCCCGGGATCGAGCGCGCGCTCCCTCGACCCTTCTCTCCATCGAGCGCGATCATCACGACCGGCCGGTGCAACCGTTCCACCACACGCGAGGCGACGATGCCGATCACCCCCGGGTGCCAGCCCGAGCCGGCCACCACGACGCCGAAGTCGGAGGTCGGATCGAAACGATCGACGAGGTCCTCGAGTGCCTCGTCCAACGTGCGGCGATCCTCCTCCCTTCGACGCGTGTTCAGCTCGTCGAGTCGTTGAGCGAGCGAGCGAGCCTCTTGGTCGTCGTCGGTGAGGAGGAGTCGGAGCGCGTCCGCCGACTCTCCCACCCGGCCCGCCGCGTTGATCCGGGGCGCCAGTCGAAAGCCCACCTGCCCTGCCGTGATCGACGACGGGTCGACGTCCGAAACCTCCAGCAAGGCCCGAACGCCCGCCCACCTCGACTGGGTCATCCGGCGAAGTCCGTAGTGCACCAACACCCGATTCTCGCCCTCGAGGGGGACCAGGTCCGCGATCGTCGCGAGCGCGACGAGGTCGACCAGGTCGCTGAGGTCGTCGGAGCTCCCCCCGATCTCGGCGGCGACGAGTTGGCACGTACGGTACGCGAGTCCCGCGCCGCAAAGCCCCTTGTCGGGGTAGTCGCAGTCCGGTCGCTGGGGATTCACCACGGCCCGGGCGGAAGGAAGGCTCTCCGATACGGTGTGGTGGTCGGTGACCACCACGTCGACGCCGGCCTCGCGAGCCTCATCGACGGTGGCATGCGCGACGGTTCCGCAGTCGGCGGTGACGACGAGGCCGGCCCCGGCCTCCAAAGCGGCGCGGAGCCCGGCTTGGGAGAAGTCGTAGCCGTCACGCAGGCGGTGCGGTACGAAGGGAACCACCGTGCCTCCACGCGCCCTCAAAAAACGCGTCAGGAGTGCGGTCGAGCAGATGCCATCGACGTCGTAGTCACCGTGCACGAGAATCGTCTCGCCCGACCGCACCGCATCGGCGATCCGCCGGGCGGCGACAACACCGTCCCTGAGCAAACGGGGATCCGCCAGGTGGTCGAACCGGGGGCGAAGGAGGCGCTTGGCCGTCTCGGGGTCAGCGACGCCACGCGCCACCAGAATGGAGCAGAGGGTCCGTGGAAGCTTGAGGTGCGCCACGAGGAGATCGACGGCATCGATGTCGACCGGTGGGGGCTCGTCCCAGCGCGGATCCGGAGCCCGAAGACGGGTCTCGGCTCGGCTCCGGCTCACTCCTCCTCTTCGCTTCCGTCCGCGTCGTCCTCTTCGTCCTCTTCGTCCGACGCCTCGCCCTCGACATCCTCCGCTTCGGCCTGCGGAGGCACGCTGGCCGCGATGACCGCTTCGGCCTCCGGCGCGTCCGGATCCGGAGCGGCGAGAATGACCCCACACGCTTCGCAGCGTATGAGCGTATCGCCGTGCCGAACCTCGTTCTGGTGCTGCAGTGGCACGACCCCGAAGCAGTTGCCGCACGCACCGTCCTCGGTGAGCTCCGCGACTGCCGCTCGCTGACCCTTGCCGCGAATCGCCTGGTAGATGCGTAGCTCTTCCGGATCGAGCTCGGCGGCAAAGCCCTCACGCGTCTTCTCGAGCAACTCCAGATCTTTTCTGGCTTCCTCGCGGTCGGCCAACAGCGCCTTCCTCTTCGGCTCCACCAGCTCGCTCGCCTCCGTGAAGGCCGCCTCGAGCTCGCTCACCCGCTCTTCGCCCTTCCGGACCAGATCGATGAGCGTCATCGCCTCCTGTTCATCGTTCTGGAGGCCGCGCCGCACCATTTCGAGCTCGGCGCTCACCGCCGCCTCCTCACGAAGGTTGCGCACACCGCCGAGGCGTTCGTCGAGCCTCTTGATCCGGTCGCGCTTCTCTTCCGTCGAGAGCTCGAGACGGCGTTCTTCGAGCCTCATCTCCTTGAGCCGCTTTCGGCTACTCTCCAGCTCGCTCTCGAGCGTGATCGCTGGCTCCTCGACCTCCTCGAACATGGGGTCGAAGTCGCGAATCTTCTGATGTGCGTCGTGGATTCGCATATCCAGTTGTTGAAGCTCTTTCAAGCCCGTGCGGGTCTGCTGCATCATCGATTCGGATCGTTCGGGTTAGAGTCGTTCGAATGTCGTAGGCGTGCGGCGGACGCCCAATAGCTCGGGTCCAGCTCCCTCAGCTCCGAGGCCAACCTAGACTTCTCGGCCATCAGCTCGAGCTTCGCATCGTGTTCCGCCGCCGCCACGATTTGCCGCTGCAAATCCTGGATGCGGCGATCGAGAGCCGATACGCGAATCCGGTTCACCGAATTCGTGAAGACCTCGATCCCATGCGCGAGCTCCTCCGGATCCGCGAGAATTTCCTCGAACCTCTGCGCGGCCACGGGATCCATGGTCGCGGGCGGAGCACGCGTCTCAGGTGCGTCGAGAAGCAGAAGAAAGATGGCCCTGTGGTACGGATCGTCAAAGTCCTCGGGCGAGATCAACTCCGCGGCCCGCTCCACCCACTCCACCCCCCGCACCATCACCTTCAACAATTGAAGCTCTGCCCCTCGACGCGGTGCGCGTCGGCGAAGCAAGGGCCCCGGGCGGGGCGGGGGCCCTCCGCGCACATGCGTTCCGGATGGACGCGCCTTCGCCATCTCCGCCTCGAGCGTTTCTCTGCGCACGCCGGTGCGCTCAGCCACCCGGTCCACGTAGATGTCGCGGAGCGCGGGGTCCTTCGCAGCACGAAGGGTCGGGAGTAGTCGGTCTACCGCCGAGCGCGTCCGCTCGATCGAGGAAAAATGGTCGCGCTCCTCCAAGATCTGGAGCTTACGGTCGAGCACATCGACCGCGTCGTCGAGGAGCGCCTTGAGCCCGTCTCGTCCGGCGGATCGAACGAGGGTGTCCGGGTCTTCACCGGGCGGCAGCGTCACGACGGCCGGGTGCAGGCCCTCCTCCAGGAGGGCGTCCCCGGCCTTGAAGGTGGCCCGTAGACCGGCGGAGTCCGAATCGAAAAGGAGCAGCACCCGGGTGCAGTAGCGCCCGAGGAGCTTTGCCTGTTGCGCGGTAACCGCGGTGCCGAGGGGCGCCACGACATGTTCGAAGCCCGCCGCTGCCAGCGACACGACGTCCATGTACCCCTCGACGAGGATCGCGACCTCCTCGCGGCGGATGACGTTCTTCGCCCACGAGAGACCGTAGAGATTCTCGCCCTTATGGTAGATCCGCGTCTCGGGCGAATTGATGTATTTGGGGCCTTCGCGACCGCCCCCCTCCAGGATGCGCCCTCCGAAGCCGATCACCTTCCCAGACACACCTTCGATCGGGAACATGACGCGTCCGCGGTAGCCGTCGTAGGGCTCCGGTGTCTTGTCCGACCGTTTGAGGAGCCCGAGCTCCAGCATGTCGTCCTCGTCGAAGCCGTGCTTGAGCGCGGCCTCGCGAAAAGCCCGCCACTCGTCCGGCGCGTACCCCAGGCCGTACCGCTCGGCAACGTCCGCGGTGATCCCGCGCCCCTCGAGGTACGTCCGGGCGGACGCGCCGCCATCCGCGAGCAGCTGCTCGCGGAACCAAGACTGGGCGAAGGCGTTGATCTCGAAGAGGGTCCGATTCGGATCGTCTTCCGGTCGCGAACGCTTCACCTCCCGGACCTCGACCCCGGACCGTCCGGCCACGTGCTTGACCGCCTCGACGAAGTCCATGCCCAGATGCTCCATCACGAAGTCGAACACGCTGCCGGACTTCCCGCACCCAAAGCACTTGTAGAAGCCCTTGTCGGGGACCACGTAGAAGCTCGGTGTCCGCTCCTCGTGGAAGGGACAGTTCGCCTTGAACTCCCGTCCAGCCTTCTTGAGGGGCACGATCTCCCCGATGATGTCCACGATGTCCGCCCGAGCCCGGACCTCGTCGATGACGTCGTCGGGAATCACGTCGACGAGCCGCTGAACGTGGCAACTGTCACCCCCGCGCCACCCTCTCCGGGCGCGCCCATCCGAAAGCCCTGTACACGTCCGTCGCGCTTCAGCATCTCCCCGACGCGCGAGCGCAGCGCGCCGGTACCCTTCCCATGAATGATGCGGAGCTGAGACAAGTCCTCGAGCACCGCCTGGTCCAATGCCCGGGAGAGCTCCAACTCCATCTCGTCCACGCGAAGGCCGCGGAGGTCGATCTCGAGCCTCGCCTGCCCCTTCTCCGGACCGCTCCATCCGCCCGTGCGACGGTCGGTGTCGGGCCGAAGCTCGGAGCCGCCCACACGCTCGAGCTCGTCGAGCGCAACTTCGAACCGCAGCGCGCCGACTTCGACCAGGCCCCTCTCACCCCTTCGATCCACGAGCCGCCCCTCGGCCCCGGTGGCGTGAATGCGTACCCGGTCACCCTCCTGCACACCGTCCCCGTCGGCGCCCGGCGGACCTTCACGCTGGGCGAGGCGCTGTCGTTCTTCGCGATGGTCGCGAGCCGCTGCCTCGACCCTGCCCCGCGCCTGGCGCGCGGCCTCGTCCACCGAATCCCCCGCACCCACGGACCGCTTCAAGTCCGCGATCGCTCGTTCGACCTCCTCCCGAGCGTCGAGCAGCATCTGACGAGCATCCGAGCGGGCCCGGTCTTCGGCGGTGCGCTCCGCTTCCCTGAGGGTCTGCGCTCGGTCCTCCACGTCGGTTCGGAGACGCTCGGTGCGGGCGCGCTCGATGTCGAGCTCGTGGAGAAGCCGCTGAACCTCCCGCTCTTGGTGCTCGAGGCGCTCGAGGAGATCCTCGAGGCTCGCCGCGCCCTCCTCGACGTAGGTCTCCGCACGATCCAGCACATGACCCGAAAAACCGAGCCTGCGCGCGATCGCGAGGCCGAAGCTCCTTCCCGGGCGCCCCTTCACGAGCCGGTACGTCGGCTCCATTCGCTTCGAGTCGAATTGAAGAGACGCGTTCACGATCCGACTGCCTTCCCCGTCGAGGCGCTTGAGTTCTCCGAGGTGAGAGGAGACGATCGTGGTCGCCCCGCGCGAGACCAGCTCTTCGAGAATCGCCCGCGAGAGCGCGGCCCCCTCCGACGGGTCGGTGCCTGTCCCCATTTCGTCGATGAGCACCAGGGAGCCTTCGTCGGCCTCGGCGACGATACGAGACAGGTTCTCCAAGTGCGCGGAGAACGTCGACAGGTTACGCGCGATGGACTGCTCGTCGCCGATGTCGGCGAAGAACGACGTGAAGACGGGAAGCTTCGTGCCGGCTCCGACGGGAGGCACGACCCCGCTCTGCGTCAGGGCGGCAATGAGGCCGGTCGCCTTGAGGAACACGCTCTTTCCCCCGGTGTTCGGGCCCGACACCACGAGGCATCGTTCTCCCTCGGCCAGGGTGAGGTCGTACGGCACCACAGGCCCCTCGGCCGCCTCGACGAGCAACGGATGACGAGCCTCCCGAAGCTCGATCGCACCGACGCCTGGAGGGGTCAGCTCGGGCGGTACGGCGTTCCACGATCGGGCCGTCCGGGCCCGAGCGTGCAGTGTGTCGAAATCCACCAGCGCGTCGAACGCCCCCGCGATCTCGTTGCGGCGACCGGCCGCCTCCTCGGTGAGCCGTGCGAGGACACGGCGAACCTCGCGGCCCTCCTCCCGCTCCAGACTCCGCAGCTCGTTGGTGGCCTCGATCGCGACGGGCGGTTCGATGTAGAGCGTGGAACCGGTCTGGGACTCGTCGTGGACGATCCCTCCTACCTCGCCCTTCCCCTCGCGACGCACCGGGATGACGTACCGTCCCTCACGAATCGTGACGGAGGCGTCCGAAACGAGGAACCGATCGGGCAGCGTCCCGAGGTATGCCTCCAGCTTCTTCACGATCTTCGATTGGGCACCGCGCAAACGATCGCGGATTCGCTTGAGCTCCTTGGAGGCTCGATCGGCGACGCGACCTTCGGCGTCGACCGAGCGTACGATCCGCTCTTCGAGATCTTTGAGGTCAGCCAGACGATCGCGGATGGAGGCCAGCTCCGGATACGCTTCCCCTGTCTGGGAGAAGACGCGCGAGAGCGCTCGGGACGAGGCGAGGAGTAGCCCGATCCGATGGAGTCCGACCGGCTCCAAGACCGCGCCCTCCACATCGAGCAAGGGCAGCTCGCCTCGAACGTCAGGGACTGGCCCCAGCGCCCAATCGGGGTGGTCTTCTACGAAGCGAAATGCGGCCGAGACGCGTCCCAACTCGCGCTCGATCCGTGCACCGTCGGTGGAAGGCCGGAGGCGCCGGATACGCTCGCGCGCCACCGCCGATGCCGATCGTTGTGCGACCCGCTCGAGGACGCGCTCGAATTCGAGTACCTCGAGCGCGTGGGCGCTCATGGCCGGGCGATTCGGGCACGGACCAGCGAGTTCACCCGGCGAGCTCCTCGCGTACGATCCGGTTGGCCTCCTTTCCATCGAAGCGGCCCCGTATGGCGGGCATCAGGCGACCCATGAGCGGGCCCATTTCGGTCGCGCCGTCCGCGATGAACGACTGCACCAGTGCACGCACCTCCTGCTCGCTCATCCCCTCGGGTAGGTATTCGCCGAGTACCTCGGCTTGGGCGTCTTCCTTGTCGGCCAGCTCGCCTCGTCCGGCGGCCCGCATCTGCTCCGACGCATCCTTACGCTGTTTGATCGCTCGGGAAAGGACCTGGACGACCGCGTCGTCGTCGATCACCCCACCGTCGTCGATTTCCTTGTTCTTGATGTCCGACAAAGCGGTCGAGAGCACCAGCGTGCGAAGCTTGTCCCGACTCTTCCGAGCGGCGTTCAGGTCCGCCTGGATTCGACTCTTCAGGGTACTGGCCACATCCGTGCGCCTCGTTTTCGGTAATCGTTCGGGATCGTCAAGCTACCGATGTCCGACACCCCGATCAATTCGGCTCCGGCGTATACGGACCCGGACCGACTGTCAGCCGGGGGGCCAGTGGAGCGGGCGCCCCCCGAGAACGTGGACGTGGAGGTGATGGATCGTCTGTCCCCCGTCGTCTCCGCTGTTGGTGACCGCACGGAAGCCGCTGTCGGCGATCCCCTCCGACCGAGCTACGTCGCGCGCCGCGAGCATCAACGCACCCAGGAGCTCCACGTCGTCGTCCGCTGCGTGGGCGAGCGAAGCGACATGCCTCTTCGGGATGAGCAGCACGTGGGTCGGCGCCTTGGGATCGAGGTCTCGAAACGCGAGCACGCGCTCGTTCTCGTGAACCACGTCGGCGGGTATCTCTCCCTCGACGATGCGGCAGAACAGACACGCTCCATCGGTCACGGCGATCCTCCTCGGTTCAGGACACGTCCGGACCTACCCCCGAGCCCGGTCGGCGTGTCCCACGGGAACATGGCTCGGCCCGCCGCCCCCTTCGACTTTGCGTGCCCATCAACGCGTTCACGAGAGGAGGCCGTAGTGAATCAAGTCGCTCAGCGGGCGGAAACCGAGCTCCACTCTGCAGCCCATCCGGCTCTGCGCATCTCCGAGCTTCTCGAGCTCGTCGCCGACGTCGCGGGCCACTCGATGACACCCGCGGCCCTACGCTCGATCCTCGAGGCCCGACCGGACCGCTTTCGGATTCTCGAATCCTGGGGATGGCGACATCAAGACGGGAACGACCCAAGAAAGAGAGAGCGCCCGTTCGGGGACGTATGGGTCGTCGCGGTCAGGAGTCCGGAGCGCCCACCCGATGCCCCTCAGCCGGCGACGAGACTGCGAGAGAGCGTACGGTGGGTAGCCCTCGGCATGGACGGCCGCTCGCGTGTCGAAGTGAGCCGGTGGTGCGCGATCGCGATGGCCGAGCGCGCCACCCGTGCCGCGGTGGCTCACCGGGCCGCGTAGCTCGGTGGACCGCGTAGCTCGGTGGACCGCGTAGCTCGGTAGCCGGCATGGCGGCTTCTAGGCTTCGCGGCGCCCGAACGAGAAAGAGCGCCAATCTCCATCGACGTCGGTGCGCCTCCGGACGAAGCCCTCACGCCGGGCGGCGAGGACCAAAGCCTCCTCTTCTCGGGCGAGCGCCCCGGATAGAAGGAGCCATCCATCATCGGAGACCGCGGCCGCCAACCCCGGCAGCAGGGGAAGGAGGAGGCCGGTCTCGATGTTCGCGAGCACCCCGTCGAAGCGCCCCCGGGCCGACAGGCTGTCGGCGCTCTCCCATGCCTCGACCACGTCGACCACACTCCGTACCCCGTTGCGACCCACGTTTTCGCTCATCGCCTCACACGCCAGCGGATCTCCCTCGATCGCGATGACCTCGGTGGCACCGAGTCGCGCGGCCGCGATCGCGAGGATCCCCGAGCCGGCACCGACGTCGAGAATGCGCTGGCCGGGCTCGACGAGGTCGTCGAGCAAACGGAGACACCCCCGGGTCGTCCCGTGCTCCGCTGTACCGAACGCCATGCCGGGATCCAGGACGATGACCACGTCGTCGGGTGCGAGTCGATCGGGGGGAGCCCACGATGGATGAACGATCAGTCGATCAGTGATGCGCCTGGGGCCGAGCCCCCGTTTCCACGACTCGGCCCACTCCTCGTGCGCCTGCCATCGTTGAGAAATCTCGGCGTCGCGCAGCCCCGCGTCGTCGCGGAGTCGGGAGCGGACCGCGTCGACGAACCCGCCTGGGTCGTCCGGCTCTTCGAAATACGCCACGAGCGCGCCGTCCTCTTCGACGACCCCCCTGGCGCCGGACTCGATGAGCGCATCGGGTCCCAGCGACGCAGCAGACTCGTTCGCTGGAATCCGTACGCGGAGCTCGAGCCATCTCCGTGGACGGCCCCGCGGTCCGGGTCGACTCATCCTCCCGTGAAGGCTTCCTTCACGCGCGACCAGAAGCCCTTCCGGGATCCGCGCCGTACCGTGGCCGGCGGCGGCGTCTCGATCTCACCGAGCCGACGCAGGAGGTCTTCCTGCTCGTCCGTCAGCTCGTCGGGAACCCAGACGACCACGCGAACCAATTGGTCGCCTCGAATCGAGCCGTTGAGCTCGGGTAGACCCAGTCCCTTGAGCTTGAGCACCTCACCGCTCTGGATTCCGTGCGGGATCTTCACTCTCGCCGTGCCGTCGATCGTCGGCACGTTGAGCTCCGTGCCCAGGGCTGCCTGCGTGAAGGTGATCGGCAGCTCGTGCACGAGGTCCGATCCCTGCCTGACGAAGCGTGAATCGGCCTCGACCTCGAGCAGAACGACGAGGTCACCGCGTGGACCTCCACGTGGCCCGACGCTCCCACGACCGCGCAGCGTGAGGAAGTTCTCGGACGTCACTCCGGGGGGGACCTCCACTTCGATCTCACGCTCCGACCTCGTCCGTCCCTCGGCAGAACACTTTTTGCAGGGCTTCTCGATGATGCGCCCTTCCCCACCACACGTACGACAGGGCTGGACACTCACGAACTGCCCAAACACCGAGCGCTGCACGTGCCGTTCCTCGCCCGAGCCTCCACACGTGGAGCAGGGGCTGGGTCGCGATCCCTGCTCGGTCCCCGAGCCGCCACACATCTCGCACTCGTCGAGGAGCGATACACGCACCGTCTTCGTGACGCCGTTCGCGACATCCGAGAGGGTCAGCGGGAGCCGGATGCGTACAGTCTGGCCTTTGCGGGTCGAGGAACGGTGACCACGCGCGCCCCGCATTCCGAAGAGGTCCTCGAGACCTGAGAAGCCACCGAAGTCTCTCATGAAGACCTCGATGGCGTCGCTGAAGTCGAAGCCGGGCTGGCCGGCGGCGCCACCGCGGACGCCCTGTTTGCCGTACCGATCGTACATGGCCCGCTTCTCCGAATCGCGAAGCACCTCGTACGCTTCGGTGACCTCCCTGAAGCGTGCTTCGGCGTCCTTGGCGCCCTGGTTTCGATCCGGGTGGTACTTCAGCGCGAGCTGCCGGTACGCCTTCTTGATCTCTTCCGCATCCGCGTCGCGCGATACGCCGAGAAGCTCGTAGTAGTCGGACATCTATCTCGTTGTGGAGCAGCGCGACGCGCACCCGTTCGAGGGGCGCATCGGCTTCACGTGGCGAGGATTCGGGTCACGAGGGACGACGTGTAGTCGACGATCGTCACGACCTTCTCGTACGGCATGCGCGTGGGACCGATGACCCCGATGACTCCCTTGAGGTCTCCCACGCTGTACTCGGCCGTGACCAGGGTGAAGTCCGACAGCATACTCACGTCGTTTTCTTCCCCGATCGTGATCTTCAGACGTCCCCGGTGGTCGCGGTTACCCACCGCGTGCGCCAGAAGGTCCTTTTCTTCGGTGAGGCTGATCAGGTTCTTCAGCTGCTCACCTGACTCGAATTCAGGCTGGCCGGCGAGGACGCTCGCGGGGCCGAGCAATAGCTGCGACCGGGCCAGCGACCCCAAGTCGAACAGCTCTGCACCGGATTGGACGAAGATGTTGATGAGCTCCGCGCCGTGTTCGTCCGACACCGAGTCCCTCAGTCTCTGTGGAAGCGTTCTCCGGATTTCGGTGAGCGACTGCCCGGCGAGACGCTCGTTCATTGCCACCGTGACCCGAACCAGCGTCTCGGTAGGGACTTCGACGGGAAGATCGACGTAGACCGTGCGCACAACCCCGCCGCCGATCGTGGCGACCAAGATCACTTTCGCGGACGAGACCTTGATGAGCTCCAGCTTTTCGAGCACCGCGTCCTCGAGGCGAGGCGCGACCGCGACGCCGAGCTCGTGGGAGATGAGGCTGAGTGCGCGCGTGGCGTGCACTACCAGCCGCTCGACCGCCGACGAGCCGGCGCCCACGAGCTCCCGCTCGAGGTCGGCGCGTTCTTGCGGTGACGGGGCGAGCGGCTCCATGAGCCGATCAACGAAGAAGCGGTAGGCGATGTCCGTGGGGATCCGGCCCGCCGACGTGTGAGGATGGAACAGGTACCCTTTCTCCTCGAGGTCGCTCATGGTGTTGCGAACCGTGGCGGCGGAAACACCGAGATCGAATGAGCGCGACACCGTTCGACTTCCCGCGGGTTCCGCGGTATCGACGTAGGTGCGTACGACGGCCTCGAGAACTTGGCGTTCCCGCTCGGTCAATTCCGTGCCGACCATTTCGCGTTTATCGAGTGCGCACATGTTCGAAAATCGAGAGTTGAGGTATCGCGGGTCAACCGCCGACCCAGTCCACGGCGAGCGCGTCCAGCAACAACCACCCTTCGGGGGTCAACCGCAGCCGGCCTCCTTCGACGACGGCCAAGCCTTCCGCGAGCCACTGGCTCGCCAGCGACTCTTCCTTCGACCCCCGCGGCGGAGTCGGGATCCCGTCACGGGTCCGAAGGCCCAGCCATGCGCCCTCCAAGGCGGCCGCTTCCCCCGATACGACCTCGCGTGAGTCCTCCGGCGATTGGCCGGCCGCCACCCTGTCCCGATACCGCTCCCACGAGCGCGTATTCCACCTTCGAACGGGAGGAGCATAGCTGTGCGCGCCGTTGCCGAGACCGAGGTACGGCAGCCCCTTCCAATAGACCGCGTTATGGCGGGCTTCGGCCCCGGGGCGGGCGAAATTGGAGACCTCGTAGTGTTCGTAGCCCGCTTCGCACAGGCGCTCGCACGCGAGCAGGAACTCCTCGCGATAGCGGTCCTCGTCGACCGGAATCTCGCGGCCCTCACGGACCGCACGACCGAGCGGCGTGCCCGATTCCACGGTTAGCCCGTAGAGGCTCACATGCGGGACGTCGAGGGCGAGCGCCCCGTCCAGGTCGTCCGCCCAAGACCGACCCACGCCGGCAGGAAGCCCGAAGATGAGGTCGACGCTGATGTTGGAGATCCCCGCGGCGCGGGCTGCGGCCACGGCGCGCGCCGGGCCCTCCGGCCCGTGAAGACGCCCCATCCAACGAAGGGCTTCGTCGTCGAAGGATTGAACCCCGAGGCTGACTCGGTTCACGCCCGCGGCCGCCCACCCCGCGGCCACCTCCTCGGTGAGGCTCTCGGGATTCGCCTCGGCGGTCCATTCCAACATCGAGTCGGTGACACGGTCGCGGCCCACGATGTCTCGCAGCCCCTCCATCGCGGTGGGGCCGAGCAGCGACGGCGTGCCACCGCCGACATAGAGCGTGTCCAACGACTCCGCCGCCTCGAAGAGCCCTTCTCGCTCGATCGACGACCACTCCGCACGTAACGCCCGCAGCCACCCTTCGACGTCCCCCGTGCGCCGCACCGTGACCGCGAAGTCACAGTACGTGCAGCGTCGCGCGCAAAACGGCGCGTGGACGTACACGGATCGTACCGTCGTCGGCGCCCCTGTCATGCCGCACGCCTGTAGCGCATCCCGGCGAGCCGTTCGACCTCGCCGTGGAGCTCGAGCGTCGTGAGCAAAGCCAGGATGGTGGCGGCGGGCACGTCGAAGCGCGCGGCGAGCTCGTCGGCCAGCACGGGGCCATCGCCGAGCGCCGCGAGTACGGCTCGCTCGAGCCACGACTCGCGGCGGTCGGAGCGTCCCTCGAACAGGCTTCCTTGGCGTGGGTCTCCTCCGACCCGCGACGCCCTCCGCGGCGAACCGGGCGACGCGGCACCGACCCCGTCGGAGCCGCCACGAACGGGGAAGGCCTCGAGCACGTGGCGGACGAAGTCGTCGATCGAGACCAACGGGCGGGCGCCATCGACGAGAAGACGGTTCGAGCCCTTGCTCACGGCGGCATCGATGGGGCCAGGCACCACCCATACCTCCCGACCCAAGTCGAGGGCGTGATCCACCGTGATCAGCGAGCCACTCTTGACCCCGGCCTCCACGACCACCGTGATCTCCGATAGCGCCGCGAGCAGCCGATTTCGGCGGGGAAAGTGGTGCGGCGCGGCACGCGTCCCTGGCACGAACTCGCTCACGAGTAACCCGACCGCCGCGATCTGCTCGTGCAGTCGACGGTGCGCGCGTGGGTAGGGCACGTCGACCCCCGCTCCGAGTACCGCGATCGTTCCACCCCCCGCCCTGAGCGCTCCGGCGTGCGCTGCCCCATCGACGCCGAGTGCGAGGCCGCTCGCTACGGCGACCCCGCGACGCGAGAGGGCAGCTCCGAGCCGCTCGGCGACCATGCGGGCGCGCTCCGTCGAGCGGCGCGCGCCGATGATGGTGACGACGGGTCGCTGAGCCGCAAGCTCGACGCGCCCGGCGAGAAAGAGGGTGGGCGGCGGGTCCGCCAAGTGCAAGAGCCGGGCCGGGTATGCGTCGTCGTCCCACGTCATCACCCCGATCCCTCTGGCCGCCACCTGGGCCAGGGTGTCTGCCACCGCCGCGCGCAACTCCAAGCTGCGCCGCGCACGGGCCGCCCGAAGCCCCGCAACGGCCGCGAAGTCTCGCTCCGGGCACACGAGGGCTCGCTCCGCGGTGCCGAAGCGATCGATGAGCCGGCGCACCGTTGCCGGCCCCACGTCGGGAAGCCGCTCGAGAAGCAGCGTCTCGAAGGTGCTCACGAAACGGGTCGGGACCACCCGGTCACGGGGTCCACCACTCGTCGTCGGATCCCTCTGAACCACGCTCCTCCGCAACAACCTCCTGGCTCGCCTTCCAGAGGCGCTCGAGCAGCTCCGTCAGCTTCGTTCGGGCCACCGCCGACACGGTTACGACGCCGAGCGAGCCCGGGGCGTCGAGGCGAGGGATCTCCGCGTCCGGGGCGAGAAGATCGATCTTCGTGAGCGCAACCAGGAAGGGCGTGCGGGCGAGATCCACGGAATAGGCCTCCAGCTCGGACCGAATGCGCTCGTACTCGCCCTGCGGGTCCTCGGCGTCGACCGGAATCATCACGAGCAGGACGCGCGTGCGTTCGATGTGCCGAAGGAACTGGTGCCCCAGACCCTTCCCCTCGTGTGCTCCCTCGATGATCCCGGGTATGTCCGCCATGACGAATGTGCGGTAATCCGGGAGCTGCACGACCCCCAGGTTCGGCTCGAGCGTGGTGAACGGATAGGCAGCGACTTTGGGTCGCGCGGCGGTGACCGCTGCCAAAAGGGTCGACTTGCCGGCGTTCGGCTCACCAACCAGCCCCACGTCGGCGATGAGCTTGAGCTCCAGTCGCACCCGGCGCTCCTCTCCCTCCTCTCCCGGCTCCCAGCGGCGCGGCGCCTGGTTCGTCGAGGTCTTGAAGCGCGCGTTGCCCCGTCCGCCTCTCCCGCCGCGGGCAATGACGACCGACTGACCGTCCTCGAGCAGCTCGCCGAGTAGTTCATCGGTTTCGGCGTCGTACGCGACCGTTCCCGGAGGCACCCGGAGCAGGAGGTCGTCACCGGACTTGCCGGTGCGATTGCTCCCCTCCCCGTGCATCCCACGCGGAGCCTTGTAGCGTCGCCGATAGCTGTAGTCGAGCAACGTCGCGAGCTGTGCGTCGGCCTGGAGCAGGACGTCGCCGCCGCGGCCGCCGTCGCCGCCCGAGGGGCCCCCACGCGGCACCCCCGATTCCCGACGAAACGCTTCCGCTCCGGATCCACCGGTGCCTGCGGCGACCTCGATGACCGCGCGATCCACGAACACGTCATCGACTCCCGGATGCGGACATGACGACCTCGAAGGCGGCTCGGACCTCGCCGACCGCCTCGTCTCGCGTGTTTCGAACCGTCGGATTGCCGTGCGCACGGAGCCGCTCGACCTGTTCGTCCGTGAGTGCGTCGAGGGCACGCAGAACACGGATCAAGGCGACTTCCACGGCCCGGCGGCCCCCGTCGGCGACTTTGATGGCGAAGCCGATTCCACGACCCCGAAGCCCACCACCGTATACGCCTTCGGCCCCTAGCTTCACCCACGTCCGGTCACCCGCGACCTCCATCACGGCGGTGCAGGCCCGACCGGTGCCGCCCACCATGAACGGGTGCGCCGTCATCGCGTCCACGATGCGGCCCGCCGGTGCGCCCGCGTCGGCCGCGGAGGTGAAGCTCGCGAACGACCGCGCCATGGACCTGAGCGGCACGGCGAAACAGACGACACCGCAACCGTCCACCGCCACGGGGATCTCGTCTGCCGCGAGCCCCGACCAGCGGACCACCTCGTCGATCATCCGTCGCTGAACCGGGTGATCGGGGAGATGATAGTCGAGCGGGTCCCACCCCATGCCGATCGCGAGTGCGATCATGCCGGCGTGCTTACCCGAGCAGTTGTTGTGGATCCGCGCAGGCGACTCGCCGGCTCGGAGGAGCGCCTCCGCCGCCGCTCGGGCATACGGTGCGTGGGGACCGCACCGCAGTACCGACTCGTCCACGCCGGCTTTCCGCAAGATCGATCGGGCGCCTTCGACATGGCGTGGCTCCCCCTCGTGGGAAGCACAGCAGAGGGCAAGCTCCTCCACCGAAAGCCCGAGGCGGTCCGCTACGCCCTCTTCGACGAGCGGAAGCGCCTGCAGTGGCTTCGCGGCGGAGCGGTAGAAGGTGAGCGCATCAGGGTCGCCGATCGCCGTCAGCAGACCACCCTCGGCGTCGCACACGGCCAGGTGCACCACGTGGCGAGACTCGACCACGCCGCCGCGCACGACGTCGACCGTGCTCATCGTACCCACGAAGCGTCGCCCATCGCATGAATGAAGGACACGAGGCGGGGCGCGGCCATGACGGGGCGAGCCGCGTCGTGAGCTACGGTCGGGGAGCCGCGTCCGGCTCCTCCAGCGCGACCTCCGCGATGAGCTCGTCCGAACTGTGCACGCCCGTGAGGATCTCGAGCGCCCGCGACAGCTGGCGGTCGCGATCTCGGAGCTGGTGAAACTGACCGGACTGCCCCCACGCCTGGAGTGCGATTTCCCCCTCGAGGTGAAAGCGCACGAAGCGCTCTGCGCCGTCGAACTCCTCTCGGTCCACCGCGGCCCCGAAGTCGGACAGAGTCGCGAAGAAGGCCTCCAGATCGGCGTCGGTCAGGGTGAAGCCGGGCTCCAGCCCCGGGTGATCGGCGATGTACTCCACCGCGAAGTTGAAGAGTGCGAGCGAGAAGCCCCCGGCCCGGGCGAAGAGCCTCTGCACGCCCGATATCTCGCGTGGCGCGAGCGTCTCCGGCGTCACGTAGAGGTCGGGCGTGATCCCACCACCGCCATACAGCAAGCGTCCGCTCTCAGACCGGAACTCGGGTCGCCCCTCGAGGTCGACCGGCTGGACCAGCTGCCCCGAGATCGAGAGCGTGTGCGACGGCTCGACTCCCCCGCGTGCAACCGCGTCGAGATCGATGGAGCGTCCCACCGGCGTGTACCACTTCGCGGTCGTAAGACGCAGAACGTCACCGCCGGTCAGACGGAAGAGGCTCTGTACGGATCCCTTCCCGAAGGTCGTTTCACCGATAAGGACCGCGCGATCGTGATCCTGGAGCGCTCCGGCGATGATCTCTGCCGCGGATGCGCTGGTACCGTCGATGAGGACGACGACCGGGAGGCCCGGGTAACGATCCGGCGTCGACGCCGCGTAGCTCTCGGACTGGTTGGGGCCTCGGCCACGGGTCTCGACGATCCCTCGGCCAGGCTCGAGGAACAGGTCGGTGACCGCAATCCCCTGGTCGAGCAAGCCACCTGGGTTTCCACGCAGGTCGAGCACCACACCGCGTATCCCGACCTCTCTGAGCGAGTCGACAGCCGCTCGAACCTCTTCCGCGGACGTCTCACGCACCGTCTGGAGGGGAATGTACCCGATCGCCTCGTCGAGCATCTCGGCGAATGGTACCGCCATGAGCCTGATCACCTCGCGGGTGATCGTGAACTCGATGGGCTCCTCGACACCGGGACGGAGCATCCGAACCGAAACCTCGGTTCCTGGTCTGCCGCGCAGCAGCTCCACCGCCTGGTCCGTGACCATCGTGTCTGCACGAACCCCCTCGATCTCATAGAACTGATCGCCGGCCCTGATGCCCATGCGCCCGCCGGGCCCGCCCGGGATCGGGCTCACGACCGTCACGTGGTCGTTTCGGTCCGTCACCTCGAGGCCCACCCCACCGTATTCGCCCTCGGTTCGGATCCTCAGGTCCTCATACTCCCGAGCGGGCAGGAACGAGGAATGGGGATCGCCCAGATCCCGAATCAAGCCGTCGATCGCGGAGTCGTATAGCCGGGCCGGATCGACCTCGTCGACGAAGCTCGACTGGACCCGGTCGACGACCTCCTGGAAGACGCGAACCCGCACGTAGACGTTCTCGGCCCGGTCGACGCCTTGCTGGAGCAGCCAACCTCCCGTAACGACGGAAAAGACGACGACCAAGATCGGTGCGACGACGCTGCGTTTCATCTTTGCTCAGTCTCCATGGTCTTCACATCCGTCGGCCGAGGCCGGCGATCGCGCCGAGCCCGTTACCGCCCCTCTACCCCGCGCGGTGGGCTTCGGTCACGGTTCGAGTCGGGAACGTCGTGGGGAAGCGCGCACGGAGCATGTCGCGGATCTTGGCGTGAACGTCCTCCGGCGCGCCACGACCGCTGACGACTTCCACTCCGGGCTCGGACTCCGCCAGGGCAAGGTACCCCTCGCGCACAGCCGTTCGGAAGCTCTCCCCGGCACGCTCGATTCGATCGGCCGCAGAGGATTCGCCTCGCTTTCGCTCGGCGCTCTCGTCGATCGGCAGATCGATCACCACGTAGAGGTCCGGCGACAGACCGCCGGTGGCGAGGTCGATCGCGTCGCGGACGGCATCGAGGGCCATGCCGCGACCGTATCCCTGATAGGCGAGCGTCGAGAGCGAAAAGCGATCGGCGAGCACGGTCTTGCCAGCCGCCAGGGCAGGCCGCACCACGTCGCGCACGAACGCCGCGCGCGCCGCGAGAATGAGGAAGAGCTCCGAGGCATCCGGTACGTCGAGCTCGGGCCGATCGAGTACGATTTCCCGAATCGCCTCGCCGACCGGAGTGCCGCCGGGCTCTCTCGTGGTGATGTGCGGAAGCCCGATGGCCTCGAACCACGACGAAAGCAGCGCGAGCTGGGTCGTCTTACCGACCCCGTCCCCACCCTCCAAGACGATAAACCGTCCGGCATCCCTCATTTCGTTGTTGCTCCTCCTCGGCGTGGCGCTGCTACGCCGTCGTCGTCGCGCCTGGAACTGCGGGCGCCGGATACGATCCACAATACACAGCCGAATCGCTTCTGCTCTCAGTCGTAGTCCTCGGTCTCATCTCAGTCGGAGTACCCGTCTCAGTCGTAGTACTCGACCCCGAGGTGCGTGATCATCTCCTCGTTCATGATCCAGCGTAGTGTGTTCTTGAGCTTCCAGTGCTGGATGAAGATGTCGTGCTCGGGATAGAGGCCGGGCGCGCACTGCGGGGACTTGAAGTAGAACGAGAGCCATTCCTGGATTCCGTTGAACCCGCAACGTGACGCGAGGTCGAGGAAAAGGGCGAGGTCGAGGACGATCGGCGCCGCGAGGATCGAATCTCGGCAAAGGAAGTCGACCTTGATCTGCATGTGGTACCCCATCCATCCGAAGATGTCGATGTTGTCCCACCCTTCCTTGTTGTCGCCCCGCGGCGGGTAGTAGTTGATCCGCACCTTGTGGTAGAGGTCTCCATACAGCTTGGGGTACATCTTCGGCTGGAGGATCTGCTCCAGCACGCCGAGCTTCGAGACTTCCTTGCTCTTGAACGACTCGGGGTCGTCGAGGACCTCACCATCTCGGTTGCCGAGGATGTTCGTGCTGAACCACCCCGACATCCCGAGCATGCGCGTCTTGAAGCCGGGCGCCAAGATGGTCTTCATGAGCGTCTGGCCGGTCTTGAAGTCCTTTCCGGCGATCGGGACGCCCTTTTGCTTCGCCAGATCCTCGAGCGCCGCACAGTCTGCGGAGAGGTTCGGGGCCCCGTTCGCGTACGGGACGCCTTCCATGATCGCAGCGTAGGCGTAGAGCTGGCTCGGCGCGATATCGGGATGGTTCTCCTCCATCGCCTTTTCGAACGCCTCGATGCTCGCGTGCACTTCGCCGGGGCGGATGTAGACCTCGGTCGATCCGCACCAGACCATGACGAGGCGGTCGCATCCGTTCTCTTTCTTGAAGTCGCGGATGTCTCGTCGGAGCTGCTCGGCGAGATCCTTCTTGGTGTCTCCCTTCTTGACGTTCGGTCCCTCGAGCTTCTTCACGTACTCCGTGTCGAAGACCGCGGGCATGGGCTTGATCGAAGACAAGAAATCCTTGATCGGCTCCACATGCTCGTGCTTGTCGAGCACCCCCGCGACCAGCGCGCTCTCGTATCCATCGTCGGGAATCGGATCCCACGCGCCGAAAACGAGGTCGTCGAGCTCGGAAAGCGGCACGAAGTCCTTGATCAGCGGGCTGCGGCCGTCCGTCCTCTTCCCGAGCCGAATCGTGTTCATCTGCGTAAGACTGCCGAACGGCTCGGCGAGGCCCCTGCGCGCGGCCTCCACACCTGCGACGAAGGTGGTCGCGACCGCCCCGAAGCCGGGAAGCAGGACGCCCAGCTTACCTTCGGCCGGCTTGATCTCAGTTGGCTGTTTCAACGTGTCCTCGACTAGTTCAGGAGCTGATGATGATCCGGCTCTGGGCGCCTTCTTCGATGCCCTTCGCGACGGTCTCGTTCACTTTGTACATGACCTTCTCGAAATTCGTCTGCGCCGCGACCACGCGCTGGAAGATCGCCATCGACTGGAGCTCCTCCGCAGCCTTCGTGTACGAGGCCTTGAGCTCCTCGTCGGGCTCCTTGCCGGCGCGCAGCACGCTCTCCAGCTCCGACTCGAGCGCCTGGAGGCGGTTTCGGAGCTCCACGAGGTCGCGATCCTCCTCCGCCGCGTCGGAGGCACGCTTGAGCGCCTGGTATTCGTCGGTACGAGCGAGCGCCGAACCCAGCTCTCTCGCCATGTCGTAGATTCCCGCCATCGTCCTTCCTCAATCAGTGGTTGAGCCGGTCCGACCGGCTATCTCTTTCGATTCTCGTCAGCGTCCGTGCGCGAACACGAACCGCTCCCTTCCCGCATAGTCTCGCAGGACGCGCACGTCTGCGTACGCTCCGTGCTCTCCGAGCAGGCCGGCGATTACGGACGCATGGTCCAGCCCGACCTCCACCGCGAGGAGTCCGCCCGCGAGAAGGTGACGAGGAGCCCCCACCACCAGCCCGCGCAGGACGTCGAGCCCGTCCGAGCCTGCGAAGAGCGCCGATGCCGGCTCCCAGTCTCGTACTTCCGGCTGCAACGCCGCCGCCTCCCCATCCGCGATGTACGGCGGATTGGAGACGATCACGTCGAACCGCTCGTCCGCACGCAGCGGCCCGAACAACGCCCCGCCCCGCAGCCCAACGACCTCGTCCAAACCGGCGTTCGCACGGTTCGTCGCCGCGACCTCGAGCGCAGCCTTGGCGACATCGGTGGCTACTACGCTAGCGAACGGTCCCTCGAATGCCAAAGAAAGGCCGATCGCTCCGGACCCGGTGCCCACGTCGAGCGCGGTCGGCTCGGGTCGCCCGGACGCCTCGACCCATTCGAGAACGAAGCCGACCAGCGCCTCGGTTTCGGGCCGCGGGATCAGCACCGAGGGGGTCACGCGTAGGTCGAGCTCCCGGAAAGGCTGATGCCCGAGAATGTACTGGAGGGGCTCGCGAGCCGCGCGCCGCTTCAGCAGCGGTCGATACCCGGCCAGTTCCTCGGCTGTCAGCGGACGCTCAAAGTCCAGGTACAGTTGGAGACGATCGACGCCCACGACGTGTGCGAGGAGGTGCTCCGCATCCAAGCGGGCAGATTCGACCCCTTTCCCACCCAGGTATTCGGCGCTCCACAGGATCATCCGCAGGATCGTCCATACCTCGCCTTCGGCCGGAGGACGCGGCGAGGTGGAGCTGGAGGCATCGGTCGGGCTCACGATTCCTCGGCCCCCATGCGCTCTTCCTGGTCCGCGAGACGAAGCGCGGAGATGATCTCCTCGAGGTCTCCGTCCAGTACATCGGGCAGTGTGTGAACCGTCAGGCCGATGCGATGGTCGGTGACCCGGCTCTGCGGGAAGTTGTAGGTGCGGATCTTCGCAGACCGGTCCCCGGTTCCCACTTGGGTCTTTCGCTCCCTGGCCCGCTTCGCCTCGGACTCGGCGATCATGTGGTCGAGGAGTCGGCTTCGCAGGACCTTCAACGCCTTGGCTTTGTTCTTGTGCTGCGACTTCTCGTCCTGACAGGAGACGACGAGACCCGAGGGAATGTGTGTGATTCGCACGGCCGAGTCCGTGGTGTTGACCGATTGGCCACCCGGACCGGACGATCGGAAGACGTCGATGCGCAGGTCATTGGGATCGATCTCGAGGTCGACCTCTTCGGCTTCCGGAAGTACGGCCACGGTCGCCGCCGATGTGTGGATTCGACCGGAGCTCTCCGTCGCAGGGACTCGCTGCACCCGATGGACGCCCGACTCGTAGCGGAGGCGACCGTAGACGCCACGTCCCCGAATCGTGAAAATCGCCTCTTTGATCGAACCCGGGATACCTTCGGACACGCTCATCAAGTCGACCTTCCACCCCTGTCTCTCCGCATACGACCGGTACATTCGCATCAGGTCGGCGGCGAACAGGCCCGCTTCGTCGCCACCGGTCCCGGCACGCACCTCCACCACCGCGGGCCGGTCCGCGAGCGGATCGGGCGGAATGAGGAGCTCCTTGACCTTCGCTGTGAGCGTCTCGATCCTCGCGTGAAGCGCATTCGCCTCTTCTTCGGCGAGCGCCTTCATCTCGGGGTCTTCGCTTCCCTCCAACAGCTCCAGCGCACCCTTACGCTCTTCGAGCACCTGCCGGAGCTCACGGCCCACGGAGACGATCGGCTCGAGCTGTGCGCGCTCCTGCCCCAGCGAGCGCAGCTTGTCGGGGTCACCCAGCACATCGGGGCTGGATAGGGCTTCTTCGACACCCTCGAAGCGACGCTCGGCGTCGCTGAGACGGTCGTCGATCCGAGGGTCGAGGGTGGAGCTCTTCATGACGTTCGGCCGCGACGGCGGTCGACCGTCCTACTTCTGTGCGGCCGTCTCTGTGGCGGCTTCTTCCTCGGCTGCCTGAGCGGCGCTCTCGGGCTTCTCGGCGGAGCCGTACTTCCGCTTGAAGCGGTCGACGCGCCCCGCGGTATCGACGAGACGCTGCTTGCCCGTGTAGAAGGGGTGACACACGGAGCAGATCTCCACGTGCAGCTCTTCCTGGGTCGCCATGGTCTCGAATCGGTTCCCACAGGCGCAAGCCACCGTCGCCACCATGTATTCGGGATGGATGCCCTGCTTCATGTCCTGCTCCAAAACGCCAGAAGTGAACCGGGCCGCGCGCGAAGCGCTGCGGCCCGTGGATTCGGTGACCCCGCGTCGTTTGAACGCCGGGGCACAGCCATGGAAACCTACACGAGAGGCCCGGAGCGGTCCAGGGACCCGCGTCCCCGTGCCATCAACAGCAGCACCCCGAGGAGGACCACGGCGCACCCGGTGCCCACCACGTCGCCCACGCGAGTGTACAGAGTGACGACATCGCTGGTCCGGACGCTGGCCACCGTCACCTCGTCTTCTCCGAGTGCCGACCTCGCGTACACGTGACCGACGGGATCGACGACGAAGGAGAACCCGCCGTTCGCCGAACGGACCACTCCGACGCGGTTCTCGATCGCGCGCATGACCAGGTGTGCGGGGTGCTGCCAGAGCGCGGTCGTCGTGGCCACCGCTCCACCGCCGAACCACGCGTCGCTCGTCAGGTTCACCAAGACGTCGGCGCCTCCTCGGCGGAGCGCCCGGCTGACGGCGGGGTCGCTCGACTCGTAGCAGATCAGTGCCCCGAATCGGTCCCCCGCGACTTCGGCCAAGGGCCATCCGCGCCCAATTGAGTACCTGCCGGTAGGCGCAACTCGAGTCGAAGCGCGCCATTGAAGGCCTGGCACTCGTTCGATGACGGGCACGAGCCGACGCTTGTCGTAGCGGAAGTCCCTCAGTCCCCCACCGTCGACGAGGAAGGCCGAGTTGTAGACGGCGTCCCCCCGCTGTCCCGTGCCTGCGCCCCATGCACCGAACAGGATGGGTGCGCCGAGGTGGGCGCTCAGTGCTCGGAGCTGCCGCGCCGCGTCAGCGTCGCGCTCGGGAAAAACAGGGAGCGCAACTTCGGGCAGGACGAGTAGGTCCACGTGTGTCGATTCGACGCGACGGCCGAGACCGTCGAGGGTCGTCATTCTCGCGTCGACCTCCACGACTCCGGCGGGGACGTTCGTCGAAAACACCGCGACCTCGGCCGCCGGACGAGTGGGAAGTGTCGAAGCCCGCCAGGTGCCCCACGCCATCGGGACCGCGAGGAGGACGAAAAAGACGGGCACTTTCCCACGCCACGCCTCGCCGGCGCGAGCAGCCACGATCATCGCGGCCAGGAGACCGTTCACCGCGGCGATCCAGAAAGTCACACCGCGCGCGCCCACGAGCTCGGCGATGCCGACCCACTCGGGCACAGAGGTGAGTGAAGTGCCGAGCCCCAGCCAAGGTAGAGCCAACGAGTCGGGAAGATGCGCCCGAGCCCATTCGAAGCCTGTCCAGACGACGGGCAGAGCCAGCCACAGCGGAGCGCGCCCATGATGGAGAGAGAAATGCAGCACGCGTGCGAACAGGGCGGCCATGGCGGCGAGGCCGATGACGATGATCGCGTAACCGACCGAGGCGACGACGGGCGTGGCGAGGAGCGCGACGGGCACCCAGTAGAACAGGAATCCGAAGTACAGCGCCCCGAACACGAACCCCAATCGACCTGCGGCAGGGCCGTCCTTCCGCGGCAAGGTGGCGAGCCCGACCGCGAGGGGTACCAGACCCACGAACGGTATAACGACCAGGTGGAGTGGCGGGAAGGAGAGGCCGAGCAGGAGCGCCGATCCCGCCGCGGCCGCCCCTCGCCCTGAAAAGCGCCGCGGAGGGATCACGCCCCTGCGCGGCTCCCCGGGGCCCCACCCGGGCGCGACCGGGCGTTACAATTCGACCTCACGCCCTTCCTTCGCGGAGCGGTAGGCGGCTTCGATCAGCGCCATGAGCCCGACCTGATGCACCGGCAGGGAAACGTCGCGCAGGCCCGTGATCTGCCGAACGAAGTCGTCGAGCAGTCGCCGGTACGCGTTCGTATAGGGATTCTCACCGCCGCGCGGCTTCGGCTGCCGGGGCGTCACGTCCATCGGTCGGCCGCCCACCTGCTTGTAGATCTCCAGCGGTGGAAGCGAGCCCGAACCGTCGTCGCCCATGACCCGCATATAGTAGCGGTCCTCGCCCGCGAAGAGCCGATTGCTGACCTCGACGGTGATGGCGAGGCCTTCCTCGGTCTCCATGAAGAGCGTCGCGGAATACTCGACCCCCGCATCAGGTCCAGCCAGCACGCAGGTGACGCGTTTCACCGTCGGGAAGTCGATGGTCCACATGCAGAGGTCGAGGGCTGGAATCCCCAAGTCGATCAGGGCGCCGCCGCCTGCGATGTTCGGATCGTGCCGCCACGTCGACCTGGCCATCGGGGTCGAACGCGTCAGCCAGCTGGCCCGCACCGCGTACAGGTCACCCATCTGCTCGCCGAGCACGAAGCTCCGGAGAGCGATGACCTCGGGACGGAAACGGTGCGGGAGCCCGACCGACAGAACCCGCTCCGATGCCTTCGCCGCCTCGATGACCCGCGCGGCGCCCTCGGACGTCGTTGCCAACGGCCGCTCGACGAGCACGTGCTTACCGGCCCCGAGCGCCTCGACGGCCATTTCCTCGTGAAGGTGGTTCGGGGTGCAAACCACGACCGCGTCGATCTCGTCGAGGGCGAGGAGCTCCTCGGCGTCGAGCACGATGGGCACGCCGTAGCGGCGAGAGAGCGTTTCCGCTTTGTGGACATCCGTGTCGGCGAGAGCCACGACCTCGACGTCGTGTCGCTCGACGAAGATGGGGAGATGAACGATCTGACTGATGGCCCCGGCCCCGATGATGCCGATGCGAGTCGGATCGTCTTCATTCATTTCCGCGTCCCTCCCCCGGTGCGTTTGGGCCCGTCATGAATTGCCATCCGACTCGGACTTGGAAGTACCGGATGTCGGGCATGAGCTCGTACCGACCAACGGTATAGAGACGCATTCCGTCCGTCACGGGATATTCGGCACCGAAATGGAGGTTGAAGCCCGGCTCGACCGAGTCGATCAGGTCTTCGACGAAAGTTCCAGCAATCGCGTCCCCGTCTCCGTTGATGAGGTGCGCCGCCACTCCGAAACCTCCGAAGGTCAAGAGGTCGAGGGGCAGCTCCCATACGACCTGCACGTCGACTCCCAGGGCGACGTCGGAATACGTGATGTCGCCCAGATCCAGATCCGGTCGAGGGCCACCGGTCTGTTCGGCGACGAGATCGGCTACCCGGTCTTGGAACTCCACGACCTCGCTCCGCTGCAGGTCGGACCGCCAATACGTCAGCGACGGCAGCACACGAAGTCCCGGACCGGCGTAACCGAGATCGAGGCGGACACCGTAGCTGACGGTCTCCTCCAGGCGATCCGGCCACAGGTACCCGAGTTCCAGACCGAATCCGCGGAAGGACAGGTTCTCGTAGTCGATGTCCGCGATGTCCTGCGCAGCTCCGTGCACCGGTAGCAGCGCGAGGAGCGCGGCGAAGCCCACGATGGTCGTCTTCAATGGAGTACCTCTGCGACGAGGTCGTAGTCGCCGGCCTCGACGACACGAGCCGACAGCATGTCGCCCGCTCTCATGGCGCTCGCCGACCGTAGGTGGGTCACACCGTCGACATCGACGGCCTGACCGACGGTGCGCCCGACACCGTCGAACTCAGGGTCGTCGTCGAGGGATTCGTCCACGAGAACGGTCACGATCGAACCGACCAGCTCGAGGTTGCGGTCGAGAGAGATCTCTCGCTGGAGCTCCATCACTTCC